>WTCN01000284.1 GCA_013138555.1 Methyloprofundus sp.
TCACCGCGTTCAAAAGCCTGTTTGAGTTTATCGCAGAATTTTTCACGGTAGACTGTACTGAGGTTTTCGACTTTAAAGAGGTAGTTTTTAGGGGCGTTAATCCAGCGTTGTTTGTCATGCGTTAGAACACCGCCTGTGACGATGGTATGCAGGTGAATATGTTGTTCCAATTTTTGCCCCCAGGTATGCAGAACGACGGTGATACCTAAAGTGCCTTTCCAGCGTTTGTCGGCAAAGCTTTGTAGGGTTTCGGTCGCAGACTGAATGAGAATCGTGTAAAGCAGGGCGGGGTTGTATTGCGCTAACAGGTTAAGTTCATGCGGGAGGGTAAAGATGACATGAAAGTATTGAATGGGGAGTAGTTCATTTTCTCGCTCTTTTACCCAGCGTATATTATCCATTCCCTGACATTTGGGGCAATGCCGGTTGCGACAGGAGTTATAGGCGATATGTTGATGTCCACAGGCATTGCATTGATCAATATGTCCACCCAGTATGTCGGTGCGGCAGTGACTGATCGCATTGAGAACGCCATGCTGCATTGGGCTAAGGCGGTGAGCCTGACGGTAATCATCACCGTATTCATGAATAATATCAGCGACTTCAAGTTGAGGTCTTTCGAGAGTTGACATGAGTGAACTCCTCGGAATATATAGGGACTTTCAGTCTATTCCTTTTTGCTAAAATATGCGATGCTTTTCTTTGTTTATTTAGTACAACATTATCAATAAATGGAAAAAATTCCACCTATCACCCTTATACAATGCAATATTTTCCACCTACTATCATATTAAAGGGTATAAAGTGGAAATTTTCACCTCACTTTTCCACGTTAGCCATAATAGCATTTATATCATGGAAAGCAAGAAAAAAGGATAGAAAAAAAGTGGAAAATATTGCGACCTATTTTTGCCTATCATAATTCACTAAAATTTTGATATTTAAAATCTTAAGTTATTATTTTTAATCACCTAATTTAATAATAACTACTCTCTTCCCATGAATGATAAAATTCATATTATCACCCACTTTCCATATATCAGTGATAAAATCTACTGATATATGGAAAATAGCTTATTCTCTTTTCAGCTACAAACTTAAGACGGGACAACAATACAATCAAAAAGATAACATCCCTTGAAGGGATGGTATCTTTGGTACAGCTTATGAGTTTACGCAACCTAAAATGTCCCGTCTTAAATCAATAGCACAACTTGCCTCATATATTGATATTATCCATATTAAAAAGGAAAACTAACAAAAAAACTATGTCAATTTATAATTTATTTGGCTCTTCTACGGCTTGATGTATAAAAAAGGGATGCTAAAAACTCCTGTATGAGTTGAAATATAAGGTTTCCTACAACTTTATACTGAACGCACTAAATGAGCCTTAACATCCCTACTGCAATCTTGGCATTAAAAGGCCAGGTAATCAATAAAATTGAGCTTAATGATGATGATCAAAAAGTTGTCATTCACTGTGAACGAGATAAGCGAAGAGCCGTTATTGATCCCTTAACTGGAAGCAAGGGAAGAATCAATAGACTGGTTAAACGACAAGTAAGAGACACGCCGATCGGAGGTCATTCTTGCTGGATAGAAATAGAACTGGCTCAAGTGTACCTCAGTAAAAATGAACGCCGCATGGAGCATTGCCCCTTTGTTGATAAAGGCTGTTATTACACACATAGATTCTGCCGATTGATCAGCGGACTCTGCCGTCACATGAGTATTGACGCTGTTTCAAGACATTTAGGTTTACGCTGGGAAAGCACTAAAAACATTGATAAAACGTATTTACACGGCTCGCTTCCTGCACTGGATCCGACTCAACTGAGCGGGCTGAAAATGATTGGTGTTGATGAAGTAGCAAGAGCTAAAGGGCATGATTATATGACGGTAGTTTATGATATGGTTGAAGGTCATTTAATCTGGGTTGAAGCAGGCCGAACAGCAGACGTATTTTCAAGCTTTCTTAAGCAGCTCCCTGCAGAAACAGCTAACGGCATAGAGGCCGTCGCAATGGATATGGGGCCAGCGTATCAAAAGTCAGTACGTGAGTGCTTGCCGAATGCTGACATTGTTTTCGACCGTTTCCATGTCATGAAGAACTATGGTGATGCCATCAAAAACCAGCGACGAACCGAGTTTAGAAAGGCGGACAACGATGGAAAAGAACTCATGAAAGGATGTCATTATCTATTGCTAAAAAACGCAGACAAACTAACAGAAAACCAGTCAGAAAAACTCGACCGTTTACTGACTGGGAATAGCAATATGAATACATTGTATGTGATGAAAGAGCAGTTACAAGCGCTCTGGAGTCATACTGATGTTGAGACAATGGAGCAACAACTGGAACAATGGTATCAATTGGCAGACCAGACCAATATGACTTATATAAAACGCTTTGCCAAATCACTAAGAAAACATAAAACAGGTATTTGTAATTATGCTAAATATCAACTGACATCGGCTCGGATTGAAGGTGGGAATGTGAGTATTGGAATGATTAGAAAACGAGCCAGAGGCATTCGAGATACAGAATATTTTAAATTAAAAATCAGGCAAACTTCTGTTCCAGATGATCGTAGTATGTTCTATGTTTGAGCATAAATGCACTCACAAGACCGGAGAAGAGCCATTTATTTTTAAATTTATGTCAACCAATCAAAGGGGTAGAGTCATTGATTCGCTTGCGTGTACAGAATATTGACATGGGTTATCAATTTTAAATGGGGCGATTGGAGGTCAGGCTTTGCCTGACTTTCAAGCAAAGCTTGAACTCCTTTAATTTAATAAATATCTGTCCCCTATTATTATAGCGAACGACTGGAAAATACAGCCCCCCCTACCCTGCCGATAAATGCCTCAACCTCAAGCCCGACACCAATAGCACAACAGCATACAAAGCAGCCGCTCCCGCAATCCACATTGCCAGATTAAACACTCTATCAAGCATGTTCCAGTCTAGCCAAAGACGGGTATCTACAAAGTGATAGATCAGTGCCGACATCGCAGAAGCAGCCAGAATAACGCGCAGGATAAATACCCGCCAACCTGCGGAAGGCCGATACACCTCCGACTTTAACAATGCAAATAATAACAGACTCGCATTAAAAAACGCCCCTATGGAAGTTGCCAAAGCCAGGCCAGCATGCGCTAATGGAAAAACCAGCGCGATATTTAAAAACATATTCGCAACCATCGCATAGATACCAAACCGAACAGGTGTTTTCATATCTTTGCGTGACGTGAACCCGGGTACTAGCACTTTTACCAGAATAAACCCTAACAAACCCACTGAGTAAGCCATTAAACTGCGCCCCGCCATATTGACATCATGAGCAGTAAATTCATTATATTGGAATAAAGTAGACACCATCGGTTCTGCCAGCAGCATAAGCCCTAAAGAAGAAGGCACGCCAATTAAAACAACTAGCTTCAGTCCCCAGTCCAGAGACTTAGAAAAGGCTTCGGTATCTTCTGCGGCATGATTTTTAGACAAACTGGGTAAAATAACGGTCGCTAAGGCAATGCCGAATATCCCCAGCGGGAATTCAACCAGGCGATCGGAATAATATAGCCAGGAGACGCTACCTGTGGTTAAAAATGAGGCAATTAATGTATCCAGCAATAAATTAATCTGGGTAATGGATACACCAAATAAGGCGGGCACCATCAATTTTAAAATACGTCTGACACCTGAGTCCTTAAAGCCAAAACGTAAGCGGGGTACTAGACCTAAGCGACGCAAGGCAGGAAATTGAAAGACCAGTTGCACTGCTCCGGCAAAAAATACTCCCCAGGCGAGTGCAACGATTGGCTGATGCATTAAGGGTGCTAACCAGATAGCGGCAGAAATAAGGCATATATTGAGGAAAACCGGGGTAAAAGCGGGCACTGCAAATTTTCCAAATGAATTTAATATCCCGCCGGCAAAAGCGACCGAGGAGATAAAAAACAGATACGGAAAGGTGATGCGTAGCATCTGTACTGCCAGTTCATACTGTTCCCCCTCCCATGAAAAACCTGGTGCAAAGGCCATAATTAGATAGGGTGCGGCTAACATACCTATAATCGTTGTTAACATTAAAATTAACGCCAATGTTCCCGCCGTGCGGTCTATAAAATAGCGTAATGCTGCTTTACCACCCTGCTCTTTATAATCAGAGAGTACTGGTACAAATGCCTGGGCAAACGCGCCTTCGGCAAATAAACGGCGTAAAAAATTGGGTATTTTAAAAGCGACAAAAAATGCATCGGTCCCTGAGTCCGCACCAAAAATACGGGCAAACATCATATCGCGGATAAAACCTAAAATACGTGAAATCATAGTCATGCTACTGACTATGGCGGTTGATTTAAGAAGTTTACGGCTCAAGATTGATGTTCCTGCTATTAAAAGTTTGACAATGATAGCATTTATAAGGACAATACAGTGTTTTAAAATTCCAATGCAATAACCGAGACATTATGGCTAATACAGCTCAAGCAAAAAAACGTGCGCGTCAGGCAGAAAACAACCGCGTTCGTAATGCAGGACAACGTAGCAACCTACGTACATTCATCAAAAGAGTTATTGCTGCAGTAGAATCTGGTGACGTAGAAAAAGCTAAAACAGCTTATGCTGCAGTCGTTCCAGTTATTGACTCAGCAGTAAACAAAGGCCTTATTCACAAGAATAAAGCGGCAAGAAATAAAAGCAGACTTAACATTAGAGTCCGCGCGATGGCTTAATAATCCCGCAACGGATTAAGTCAAAAATACCAGGCAGTCTTTTTAGACTGGGCTGGTATTTTTTTGCCTGATGGAAAAGCTTTAATCCAAAAACTGCATTAAAAGCTGGCTTGAAGCCACGCCCTACCGCTATTTTTTGCTATACTCTGCCTATCGTCAATCATAAGCAGAGTTAAACTATGCCAACACAACACAAGATACGCTGGGGAATTCTCGGTGCTGCACGCATCAATCAACAACTTATGCCAGCCATCGTGGCGGCAAAAAATAGTGAACTGATGGCTATTGCTAGTCGTAGGCCTGGTGCAGCTGAAGCAACACTCAAACAATATGCGCCTGATGTTGAAAATGTACGCATTTACAACGACCCAGCTGAACTCCTTAAAGACCCCGATATACAAGCCGTCTATATCCCCCTTGCTAGTGAAGAACATGCGCTATGGACTTTACGCGCCATAGAACATGGCAAGCATGTTTTATGTGAAAAGCCCATGGCTCTGAGCGTTGCCGATATAGAAATTATTGAAAGTGTCGCAGAAAAACATCAGGTCTGTGTCATGGAAGGCTTTATGTATCGTTTTCATCCACAGCATCAGCGTATTCAGGACATCATCACCTCAGGTGCGATTGGCGAGGTTCGCTCGGTACGCACCTGCTTTGCCTACCCTATGCAAGCCGCTCGTCTCTATCGTGTCGATCGGAATATCTCGCAAGGTGGCGGCGCAATGTGGGATATTGGTTGCTATGCCATCCATACCGCCCGGTTTCACTTTGGCGACACACAGGCACAGGCTGTCACGGCAATGGCCAAGCATAATGAGCATGGCGCAGATGTGAGTAGCAGCGGTATCATTGATTTTGGCGATGGCAAGTATGCGCAATTTAATTTCAGCTTTGAACATGCCCGTCGCGCCGAATATGAAATCATTGGTACTAAAGGCGGTATAAAATGCCATAACGTCTGGGCCAAGGCAAATGAACAGCCGGTTATCTCCTGGCAAACAGACTCCGGCGAACGACACACTGAAAATCTGGATTTAGCCAATCATTTCACCTTAGAAATCGAACATTTTTGTGACTGCGTGCTTAACAATAAAGCTCTCAAGCTCTCTTTGCAGGATGCAAAAACCAATTGCCAGATTATCGTTGCAGCTCTGGAGTCAGTCACCCAGAGCCAGACTATTCAGATTAATTAATGATTATGCAAGTACCTATCGTTATTAATGGTATGGCAGAAGGCATCAAAGACTGCCCGCAGCGGCACTGCCATAAAGCCAATATAGCAACACCTAAACTATTGCAAATTAGCCATTCGATTGGCAGCAATTTAAACTAAAGCGATGGCAGATATAAGGGTTGATAGCTGGCTTGAACTTCAAGAAGTGCTTTATGATTTATCAAATAATAAGGATAACCATAACAGATACAGGTCGAACTGTGTCTATCGTGGTGTAGCTGATAGCAGCTGGGAGCTGGAAACCAGTCTTTATCGTATGGGAGGAGCCTACGAAAGCGTGGAAGGCCCGTTATTGAGAAGTTTCAAAAAATACGCTGAATCAGGCTCTATTCCCGGGGATTCACTGTGGTCAAGATTATCTGTTGCGCAGCATCACGGGCTCCCTACCCGGGTACTCGACTGGACGGTATCCCCTAAGGTTGCCGTACATTTTGCCACGGCAGAGGAAGAGCACTATGATAAAGATGCCGCTATCTGGCGGATTAATGTGCCTGAGTCCAGAGCGCTGCTCCCTGATAATCTTAGACAGGTATTACATAAAGAGTATGCATTTTTATTTTCAGTAGAAATGCTAGAGGCAAATATCCCGACACTCGAAGACCTGGATACTTTGCGCCCGGATAACCCTTTTATTCTATTTTTTGAACCTCCTTCTCTGGATGCGCGAATCATTAACCAATGGGCAATACTCTCCATCATGCCTGGAGCGACAACGGTTTTAAGCAAATTTCTCGAAAACCATACAACACTGTACGACAGGATAATTATCCCCAAAGAGCTTAAGTGGGAAGTGAGAGATAAGCTGGATCAGGACAATGTCACCGAGCGCATGCTTTTTCCTGGCCTGGATGGCCTGTCTAGCTGGTTAAAGCGCTATTATGGGTCCGGTCCAAATTAAATCATTGCTAACTGGCAGAAAATAGACACGTAGGAATGAGAATTTAATAATATCCAAAAGTCTACGTTCTAATGTAGCCTGTATGGAGCTTGCGGAATACAGGATAAGCAGTGAGCTCACTTTCCCGTATTCCGCAAGCTCCATACGGGCTACAACTTACTTACAAAGAAACCTTCACACTTAACCCCAATTCCCGTACACGCTCAGCAAAAGCATTTAACTGTTCAATGTCCGCGCTGGAAATAATATCTGCTTCGGGCTGTAAAGAAGGTCTGGCCAGGCTGTATAACATAACACCTTGCAAAGAAGCTTGTTGCATGACATTTTCCAATAAAGCGACATAAGCGACTTGTTCTTGCTCAGATACCAGACCGACATCTTGCCTATCAGCATAATTCAGCATGCACGTTTGCACCCATGTAGCACACAGTTTGGCGGCACTTATCAGATTTTCGCTTTGCCGCTGCAAGCTTAGTGCAGCATGATTAATGGCCTCTCGCCCCGCATCCGTCGCACTATCCAGTTTAAACCAGAGCTGACCACTGTATTGATTGAACAGTTTCAAACCTGCCTGCACCTCTGCCTTATGAATCAGACTGCCATTAGTAATCAGTACATATTGAAAAGGCTCAACTATATTTGCCTGTTCTACAATCTGGGTAATTATTTTAATCGCTTTAGCAAATTCTTTAACACTGGTTGGCTCACCATTGCCTGAAATGGCAATATCTTTAATAACACGCATTTCCGGCTCTAACTGGAAACGCTGATAAAACGAGCCATGCAAAACATCCTGCAAAAACTCCGCGAGTTCGGCAGCCAATAACTCAAAATCCAGTTCAGGTGCAGCGCCTAAGCTTAAGTCAGGCACCTGACAATAGATGCAACGCCAGTT
>WTCN01000017.1 GCA_013138555.1 Methyloprofundus sp.
TAAAAATCTAAGTGCTTTTGTCTTCTGGTGCTAACTCTGGTTAGGTCAAGAATATATAAGCTTTAATCTACAATAAAAACCCGCTAGAACATGTCTTGGCGGGTTAAATGTTTGCCCAATGGAGAGAAAGGGGTATTACACTACTTTTTTGCGTCTGTAACCAATGCTAGCCAACCCTAAGCCTAAAAGTGCAAGAGTTGTAGGTTCTGGAATAGGAGTAGGAGGACCACCACCAGTCGCATCACCTTGAATCAGAATATTATCAATCGCATATTTTTCCCGTACGGCATTATTATTAAGTTCTGCCAATATTTGTAAACTTGAGCCATCTCCAAAGCTACCCGTCTCTGTTATAAAAGCATTAAGAGCAGAAAAGTCATCAACTAATTTTTTATTGGCCACTAGCGAGCCATCTACGATGAAGAAAAATTCTACGCTGTCACTTGCTTCCATACGTCCCCGGGTTACCGCGGCATCAAATGAAAAAGTTAAATTAGTAAATGATGATATATCAATGATTGGAGAGAGCCATTTTGTTATTCCGCTAACATCTTGAGCGTTTAATGCCTCGTTCTCAACTTTGATAAAATCTTCCGCATCAAATAGATTGGAAGAAACTACATCTAATGTCCAGCCCCCGCCTGAGACATCATTTAGACCAGCACCATCAATTCCTTTACCATTCTGACCCGCAAAATCCTCAGAATAAATTGTAGCAGCGAATGTATTCGCAGAAAATAGAGAGACTAAGAGTGTGGGTAATATATATTTCTTTCGTAACAAGGGTTTTATCATAACTGACTCCTTTAAAATTAAGTTTATAATTCAATACCTTCGCCAATTTAAATTTTGGTCAAAAAAGCCAATTTCAGACCTATATAGATCAATCACTTATAAATTAAAATTACACGAATAATAGCTACTTTTTCATTTTGGCGAAGGTATTTTAATTATAAAGCAATATCAATGCCATAAATTATAAGTTTATATACAACAATAGGTTAAAAAAAATAATAACAAAAAAAGAAAATATTGTTTAAAGTTGTAAAAAAATCTGACAGTTAAGCTTTTTAGTACTAAGGGGATTAGACATTTTGGGCTTGTAATATTGTAAATATGTCGCCTATATTTTTCGGTTCCTTTTTCTTTTTCAGTTCATTTCTCTGTAAATTAACTCTTTTTAATACATTAGAGTTTACATGTTGATAAATAAAATTACTTGTTTATCAATTGCTTGAAATGTATTGAATGTGTTTTTTCTTCAATTTAAAAAATCTATAATAAATTGAGTTTACAGTATATCATTTGCCAATATGTAAGCTTGTGCTATAGCATAAGCTTACAAAAAAGAGAGCTATTAATTATTTTTTAATGTAAAAAAAGTTGACAGTTAAATCTTTTAAAACAAGGGAGATAGACGTTCTCTGGTGAGTGGGAAGGTAAGCTATATTTTCGCTTTCCTTTATCTTTCAGGAGCACTAACTTAACGCGGGGCAGTGGTTAACGCAGGCTGAAGGCTCATGTCGTACGAGCCTATTGCATCATTTGTGATATAAAAGATGGGTACGCAAAATTCCTTTGCTTATCTTGCAGTTTATCAAAATATTTCCTATATTTTTCAATGTATTAAATGATTGATATAAAAATATGGAGCATCAAGTAGTAAGCTTTTTTAGTTAATGTTTTTTGAGTGTAAAAAAAACTGACAGTTGAGCTTGTTAGAATAAGAGACTCAGGAGTTCTCAAGGGAGAGCGATATTGGCTATGAACTTAACACGGGACAGTTGCTAGCACAGCTCTGTGGATTAAAGATTCACGCCCTATACAATGTTAGGGTGTGGCTCTTTATAGTGCTAACGGTTCCAGCGATGGGCGATAAACTCAACGGCTTCCTGTATATTCAAGTCTCGTGTTCCCCCGCCTGTGCGTAAATAGAATTTGGGTGTTTTCCCTTGGTTCAAAAAAACTGGGCGTGGGGAGGCTAAAACAATTAAACGGCAGACATGATTGCCATCTATGACATGAAAAAGGGTTTTGACGAATTGGCATAAGTCCGCTCCTAAATGAGCGGATATTGCACCAACAAGGGCTTGCTCATAACCATCCTGATCCTGGCGTTTTAAAGACTGATAATCTTTTGCCAGGCCAATAATTTCTCCATTATCGGCTACGCCAATTAATAAGGTGCCTCCCAGTGAGCTATTTAAATAGCCCGCCAGTGTTTTCAAGATAACCGTTTCCAGAGCACGGTTCACCCGCTCTTGTTCTAAATCCCAGCGGAAAGAGGACTTAAATTCTAGTAAAGGCCCCTCACCTTGTTGAATAAGGGAGTGCAAATTAACGGATAATTCACTACTTAAGCGATTGATCCTTTGTAAGCGCCGGTGTAGCATCTCATAAATAAAGGCGATAATAAGGCCAAAAAAAGCCCCTACCTGTGCGAGAAACAGCGTTTTTTTAGGTGTATTGCCCGCTAAAGATGACATCAGCTGTTTATAGGCATATTGCAGCGCGGTGTTTGCATTCCTTTGTAGATCATTACCTTCTATTTCAAAGTAGAAAATAAAATCATTGATAGGGTAAAAGATTAAAATACCTGTTAAAGCACCAATAATAGCAGCAAAAAAATACAGTTTAAAACGCTGCTGCCAGAGCGCAAGAATCAATAACAAAAAACGTTTCATCGTGTTTCCATCGGTAAGCCAGATTTACGCCAGGTCGTCATATGACCTTCTACATAACGTATGTTTTTAAATCCTGCCATATAGTAGGCAAACTTGGCTATTCCAGCACGAGGCCCATGTTCACAATACAAAATAACAGCGTTTTGTTTTGCAATATTATCCAGGGCATCAGTGGTGAATGACTGCCAGAAAGGAATGTGTTGTGCGTGCGGAATATGTCCTGCATTGTATTCAGCACTGGAGCGTACATCGACGATAATGGCTTGCACTTGTTTTGATTGCAGTAGGGAAAGGAGTTCAGTTTGTTTTATATGTGTTTCACTGGAAGTGCTGCAGGCTTGTAATAAAAAGCTGATCAAACTTAAAAAAAAGACTTTCATTTATCCACCTGTGCTGTTCATATGACGCATAATAATCGGTTGTTCAGTAAGGTCAAACTCATGTTGTTCGGGTTTTAGGTCCATAGCATCAATTATCGCTTGTTTAATAATCTCGGTATCATTAGGGTTAGCGCGTACAATGGCTTTTAAATCAATAGAATGTTCATTGCCCAGACAAAGTAATAAACGACCTTCAGCCGTTAGTCTAACTCTGTTACAGGTGCTGCAAAAGTTATGGCTATGTGGCGAGATAAAGCCTACTTTGGTTTGAGAGCCTTGAATACGGTAATAGTCTGAAGGCCCGGCTGTTGTGTCACTAATTTTTTCCAGTTTAAAGTGTAAGTCTAAATCTGCTTTAATCTGGTCGCTAGAATAATAGGCTTCAGCGCGGTTATGTGAAGAAATCACGCCCAGTGGCATTTCTTCAATAAAGCTAATATCTATCCCCGAATCCAGTGCGAACCTGACTAAATCAACAACTTCGTCATCATTACGGTTTTTTAAAATCACGGCATTGATTTTGATACGTTTAAAGCCAGTATTAATGGCAGTGCGTATCCCTTTTAACACAGTATCCAGATCACCTGTACGCGTCAGGTCTTTAAATTTTTCAGCATTCAGTGTATCCAGGCTGATATTTAAACGTGCTACATGGGCCTGTTTAAGCTGGCTGGCGGTATGAGTCAGTTGTGAACCATTTGTCGTCATGACGAGTTCATCGAGCAAAGGTAAGTCGCCTATTTTTTGTAGTAGCTCTACTGCATTACGACGTATTAGCGGCTCGCCCCCGGTAATTCTGATTTTATTGACCCCCAGTTCGGTAAAGCATTTTGCCAGTAAGTAAATTTCTTCCAGACTAAGAATTTGCTCGCGCGGCAAGAAAGTCATTTCTTCTGACATACAATAAACGCAACGGAAATCGCAACGATCGGTAATGGAAATACGCACATAATCCACGCTTCTACCGAAACGGTCCACTAATTGTTTGGCTTGTTTGGGGTGACGCATTGCTAAGCTATTTTGATTGATAAGACTATTGTGAAAGTGGTTAATTTTATCAGGTTTTTAGATTGGCTTTGCTAAATTATCTATGTATCCGTATTCGGCTGTCTTACCCCTATTTCTTGGCATATAATATTTTGAGCCGCTTTGGAGGTTTTTTTGTTTAAAATGGACCATGACAAATATATACCAATTAAATAAACTGCAATTTCATTATGCCGATAAACTGGCTTTATCGCTAAATCAAGTCAATATTCAAACAGGAAAAATAACGGCATTGATAGGTGCGAATGGTTCTGGAAAAAGTACCTTACTGAGTTTGCTTGCATTTTTAGAAAGCCCAGGCCAGGGAGAGGTAATATTCAATGGTGAGCAAGTTAATAAAGGAGAATTAACATATTATCGGCGGCGTGTAGGTTTTTTAGCACAAAAGCCGTTTATGTTACGGGGCACGGTTTATGATAATATTAATCTAGCTTTAAAAATTCAGGGTAAAAAGCAGCGCTCTGAAAAAATACACCGCGCGTTAAAGCAACTGGATATCAAGCATTGTGCCACTCAGCAAGCGAAACAACTCTCGGGTGGAGAGCTGCAAAAAGCAGCTTTAGCGCGTATTCTGGTGTTAGAACCCGAGGTATTGCTGCTAGATGAGCCGTTTAGTTATTTAGATCAGCATAGCGCACAAGCTCTGGAAGGATTTTTACAGACGTATACGCAGGAAACAGGGCAGTCTTTGGTTTTTAGTACGCATGATCGCCTACAAGGTTTTGCCCTGGCCGATAATATACTTGCCCTGGCAGAGGGTAAACAGGTTTTAACACCGTTGATTAATTTGTTTCATGGTGAGGTGATTGATCATGTGTTTCATAGCGGATCAATGCGTATTATTTTAACCGAGGTGAGCACAAAAGCGCGACATGCTTCAATTAACCCTCAGGATATCGTTTTATCAACAGAGGCTTTAGTCTCCAGTATGCGTAATCACTTTCAAGGGCGTGTGGTGTTGATTTCTGATGAAATGGACCGAGTTCGTGTGAATGTTGATAGCGGTGTGATTTTTCAGGTGTTAATTACTTATCAGGCATTAGATGAATTAAATATCAAGCTGGGTGATAAGCTATGGGTTAATTTTAAATCGAATGCGGTGGTGGTTTTTTGAGTAATGCTAAGACTAATAGTGGATTGTTGTGCGCAAGTTCGCTTTGATTGTAAGGTAGTATTGTGGGCTTATGCCCTGTGTTTTAACGGAAAAAATAATGACTAGATATTCAAAAAAACAGCAAGTCTCGCCTGAAACTCAGGATCAATCGCTAAAAATAGCTAAAGCAACCCAGCGCCCAGGGCAAACCAAAGAGCAGACTAAGTTAATTGCTCAAGGGATTCAAAAGGGAATAGAACAATATAAAAAACAGCAAAAGGAAAGGTCGCGAGAGTTAAATAAAAAGCTTAAAAAAGTCTCTAGTCAATTAAATCACTCAGATGATTCTCAAGTGGAACAGGAGCAAATTGAGTCCCCTATTATTTATCGCCAGCATTGGCTACCCTGGCTTCTATTGGGCCTAAGCTGGGTAGGTTTTGTGGTTTATATTTTTCGCCTAGCGAACTGAATGTCTGTGTCTTACAAATTATAGTGAAAAACAATGAGGAGTTTTATGAACAGTTCTATTAAAAAAAAGTATGCCTATATCATTTTATTGGGCTTATGGATGACACCAGTATTATCCTGGGCTAGTACCAACCCGGTCGTGGATATTCAAACTAACCGGGGATTGATCAGCGTACAACTTGCGGCAGATAAAGCGCCGATAACGGTAGATAATTTTTTAAGGTATGTGGACGAAGGCTTTTATGAAAATACAGTATTTCATCGGGTTATTAATGATTTTATGATCCAGGGTGGTGGTTATAACGCTGATTTGGAAGTTCAAGAAGTGCATGATCCGATTACTCTGGAAACAAATGTAGGCTTGAGTAATGCGCGTGGTACGATTGCTATGGCGCGTCGTGCTGGAGCTGATACTGCAAGTTCACAGTTTTTTATTAATACGCAGGATAACTTAACTTTAGATTATCAAAACTTTTCTAAGCCTGGCTATGCTGTATTTGGTGAAGTTATCGAAGGTATGGATATTGTTGATGCAATCAGTGAGCTGAAGACAAATAATGTTTCTGCTGCTGTAGCGACAGAGGGTGAGCCTCTTGTTCTCAGAAATGTTCCAGAAGAGCCTGTTTTAATCGAAGCAATGCGCCTGCGGGAGGGGCAGTTAAGTTTTGTAGATATGCAGGCGACTTATACAACAGGCGATATAATAACAGTGAGTCTGGAAGAAACAATGATTAGGCAAAAAGCTTTAGACTTGTGGGTGGCTATATTAATGGATGATGGGCGCTTGCTATATGTGACTGAGCAAGGCTTTTCGGAAATTCCTGGTGTTTTTATGCCTAATGTATCAGTGGCTGATACTAGTCATCCGGTTTTTGAATTGACTGTTCCACAAGGTTTGATAGGGCATTTTACCTTGTTAGCTATTTTTAATACCCTGGGTGCTGGGATTGAAGATCTAGATCATAGTTTACGTTCTAATATAGCAGCAATCAGTGTTGATTTAATTTAATATATGTTTCGTGATGCAGAATATAGTGTGGGCGAAACGAGACATTTAGCCTCGTATTAAGTGGGTAACCAAATTAGCTTAAGATAGAAAAAAATGAAATTATTACTGAAAATTTTTATTGCCTTATTACTCGCTGGGCTATTTGTTTATTTTTCTGCAGAGTCATTATTGGAGCTTTGGTGGTTTCGCTCACTTGATCTGGAGGTGTTTTTTTTATTGCGGGAAAGTTATGCGCATTCCGTAAGAATGAGTACAACCGTTGTCCTTACTATTGCCGTCTTTTTAAATTTTTTCATTATTCCACGTGTTTTAAGCAAGCATTCCGGTGATGAAAATAGAGGTCTTCTGGGCTTATTGCAAGGCCATACAAAATGGCTATGGTTATTTTCATTGTTAGTGGCTGTGTCAGTACTGAGTCCGGTTTATGCTCATTGGGAACGCTTCTTACTTTATTTTTATGCAGCGCCCGCTGAATTAACCGACCCTGTTTATGGCAAAAATATAAGTTTCTATTTATTTTCCTACCCAGTTTATGAAATTATTCAAAAAGATTTGCTGTGGTTTTTTGCTTTATTGCTAGGTTTAAGTGGTTTTCTATATTTTTTATATTATAAAAAGCAGAAAAAGCTTCCTATCGCAGCAAAGCTGCATATAGCCATTTTAGTCACGATTCTGGTAATGCTTCAGGCCTGGTCTATTGCTTTAGAGCGGATTGATATGCTTTATGAAAATAGACATTTACCGGTTTTTTATGGGCCAGGTTTTGTGGAAATGAACTATTATTTACCATTGATCTGGTTGAGTTTCTTGTTATTTCTAGCACTGGCTATGGCAACGATTTATAGCCTGTATACGGGGAAAAAGTTTAAGCTTGTCGCTGGGCTGGGTATCGCTTATTTAATGTTGCTAGGGATTAAACAAATTGATGCGATACCGAGCATGATTGATGAGTACTATGTTAAACCGAATCCGGTGGCGGCTGAAGCTAGGTATATTCAACAGCATATTAAAGCCACTTCAGATGCCTTTAATTTTGCCGATGTGACGGAAATAGATTATGCACTAGAGTCCTCGTTAACGCCTCTGAGTCATCGTGAAATCAAGAAGGAATTACATAATATTCCCTTATGGGACGACAATTTAATCTTGCCGGTATTTGAACAGTTGCAAAGTATTCGACCCTATTTTGGTTTTTATCAGGTCGCTGTTGATCGTTATGAATTAGAGGGTGAAAATCACCAGGTTAATCTTGCGGCCAGAGAACTTGATTATCAGAGTGTTGCAAGCGGGGCAAAAAACTGGCGCAATCAGCATCTGATTTATACACACGGGTATGGCATGGTAATGTCACCCTCAAGCCAGCTTGCTAATCAGCCTATGCAATGGTTATTACAAAACTTTGATCAGCTAACTGAGTTTGATAAATTAAAAATTGCACAACCTGAAATCTATTATGGCCTGGCGAAATATCCTTATGCGATTGTGCCGAATACTGAATCACTCAAATCTGAAAATAAAACAGCGGGCGATATGAGTACGGATTATCAGGGAACAGGTGGTATGCCTGTTTTCTCAATATTAGCTAAGGCAGTCGTCTCCGCTTTTTTAAAAGACGAGCGTATCTTTTTTTCTGCCGGGATTAATAATAAAAGCCGTATTCTGGTACGACGTAATATTTTCAACCGGATTAAAGCCATTGCCCCCTTTTTATATCTGGATGCTGAGCCTTATCCTGTTCTGGTAAATCATAAAATTTACTGGATAGTGGATGCCTTTACGGCTTCTGATCGTTATCCTTTAGTCGAGCCGGTGGTTTTGACTAAGGCAGGAAGAAAAGGAACTCCCTTTAACTATGCCAGAAATTCAGTCAAGATTATTGTCGATGCTTACAATGGTTCGGTCAATTTTTATGTCGTGGATAAAAAAGACCCACTAATTAAGACTTATCAGCGACTCTATCCGAGTTTATTTAAAGAGCTAGCTGATATTCCCCCCTCTTTTATCAAGCATTTGAGTTATCCGAAAGCCTGGTTTACATTGCAAATGCGGTTATATGCACGTTTCCATCAAACTGACCCGACAATTTTTTATCAGCAGAGTGAGGCCCTAGAGCTATCTAGTATGGATGACAAGCCAGTAGAGCCTTATTACTTGACGCTTGATATTGATGAGGATGCAAGTACTCCAGCAGAAGATCGACAAAAATTTGTTTTAGTCAGTCCACTATCGCCTATGGGAAGAGAAAACCTGGATTCAGTGGCTATTGCCGGGTGTTTAACGGCAGTGCATTGTAAAGAGCATTATCAGGATGATATTTATATTTATAAGTTTTCTAAACAGATACAGGTGGAAGGGCCTGCACAAATCAGTGCCTTATTAAATCAAAACCCGGATATTTCAAAACAGTTTTCTTTATGGGATCAGCACGGCTCTAAAGTGATTCGTGGACGTATTATTATTGTTCCGATTGAGCATTCTCTGTTGTATATTCAGCCACTTTATTTAGCGGCTGATTCTGCAGAGGGATTTCCTGCGCTGGCGAAAATTATTGTGGTGATGAACCGGCAGTCTGTTATGGCTGATTCGCTAGAATTGGCTTTTGAAGCATTGCAGCAGAAGGTGCAGGTAACAGAAAAGGCTGAGGCAGAGAATATAGATTCAAGGTGATGTTTTTTCCTTGAAGAGCATGAAGTTTTTGAGGGCTTTATTTTTTCTTCATTAACTTTATACTCTTGTAGGCTACGAACTTAAGACGGGATAAATATCGTAGGTTGGGCTGCCGTCTTTTTGGCAACCCGACAGTTCAATTAACCCAGCCTATATACCTGAAAATGTTGGGTTAGCTTGCTACGCTGACGCTTAACAAGCTAGCCCAACCTACGCGTTAAAATATCTCCTGTCTCGGGTTTAAATAAAACTCTCATCCAGTAGTTCAATCCAGTGTTTTACCGGGATTTCCGCCTGAGATTTCAAATGTAACTGACAGCCTATATTCGCTGTCACAATTAACTCAGGATTATTTTTTTGTAGCGCAGTCAGTTTGTTATGCAGCAATTGTTGCGACAAATTTTCCTGTAGTAGGGAGTAGGTGCCTGCCGAACCACAGCATAAGTGAGCATCCTCAACATAGCTAAGCTCAAAACCACAACGGCTAAGCAACGACTCGACGACACCATCCAGTTTTTGACTGTGTTGCAGTGTGCAAGGGCTATGAAAGGCAATATGTTGAATAGTGGGCTTAATGCGCTCTGGCGCTAAATTTTCTGCTGCTAATATTTCACTCATATCTTTTGCTAATTCACTGACTCTTGCTGCTTTCTGTGCATAGTGTATATCCTGTTTAAGCAGGTAGCCGTATTCTTTAATCATCGCAGCACATCCGCTAGCGGTAATAACAATAGCTTCAGCTCCCTGTTCTATATACGGCCACCAGGCATCAATATTTGTACGCATAAAATCTTGGGCTTCCTCTCTGGCTGATAAATGCTGACTCACTGCACCACAACAGCCTGCTTTACTAACAGTGATCAATTCTATCCCTAGTTTTTGTAAAATACTTGTCGCAGCATGATTAGTATCAGGTGTGGCAACAGATTGTACGCAGCCCTGTAATACTAGCATTTGCCGTGGTTTTGATGGGCTATTAGCTTGTTGATATTTAAGTACATGCTTATTGTTTGCGGCAACTGCGGGTATTTTCTGTTTTAATACCGCCGGTAAAATAGGTTTAAGCCATTGTCCTAG
>WTCN01000097.1 GCA_013138555.1 Methyloprofundus sp.
TTGCATTGCTTTCCATTTTTTTTATTTTTGTCATTAATACTCAATGGATTTAAAACATATACGAAATTTCTCGATTATTGCGCATATTGATCATGGGAAATCAACTTTAGCCGACCGCTTTATTCAACAATGTGGTGGCCTTTCAGATCGTGAAATGAATGCTCAGGTTCTTGATTCTATGGATATAGAACGGGAAAGAGGGATTACCATAAAAGCCCAGAGTGTCACACTTAATTTTACAGCTAAAAGTGGTGAAACCTATCAGTTAAATTTTATCGATACCCCGGGACATGTCGATTTTTCATATGAAGTATCGCGCTCTTTAGCGGCTTGTGAAGGAGCTATCTTGGTCGTTGATGCTGCGCAGGGAGTTGAAGCGCAAAGTGTTGCTAATTGCTATACTGCTATTGAGCTCGGTCTGGAAGTGATGCCGGTATTAAATAAAATTGACTTGCCTTCAGCAGATCCTGATAAGGTGATTCAAGAAATTGAAGATATTATTGGTATTCCTGCAGAAGGTGCTTTACGAGTCAGTGCTAAAACAGGTCAGGGTGTTGCTGATGTGCTTGAGGAATTAGTTCATGTGATTCCTGCACCTGAGGGCGATGAAGAAGGGCCACTACAGGCTTTGATTATTGATTCTTGGTTTGATAATTACTTGGGCGTTGTTTCACTCGTGAAAATTATTAATGGAACTTTGCGTAAAAAACAAAAAATTACCATTATGTCGACAGGTAATAGTTTTGTTGCTGAGAGAATTGGTATATTTACGCCTAAGCGGCAAGATGAATTAGAGTTAAAAACAGGGCAGGTTGGTTTTATTGTCGCCGCCATTAAAGATATTTTCGGTGCTCCTGTCGGTGATACCATTACGTTGACGGATAAACCTTGTAGTGAGGCTTTGCCCGGTTTTCAGAAAGTACAACCGAGAGTTTTTGCTGGGTTATATCCTGTTAGTTCAGATGATTATGAAGATTTACGTGAATCTTTGAACAAGTTACATCTCAACGATGCCGCTTTACAGTTTGAGCCGGAATCTTCTCAGGCATTAGGATTTGGTTTTCGTTGTGGTTTTCTGGGTATGTTGCATATGGAAATCATTCAGGAACGCCTGGAGCGTGAATATAATGTTGACCTGATTACCACTGCACCGACCGTTGTCTATGAGGTGGAAACGAATAGAGGGGAAGTATTAAAAGTCGATAACCCTGCTAAACTACCTGATGTCGGTTCGATAAAAATGGTTAGGGAGCCTATTATTCAAGCAAATATTCTTGTGCCGCAAGAGTATTTAGGTAGCGTGATTAGTTTGTGTATTGAAAAGCGGGGGGTGCAAGTTAATATGCAATATATGGGTAGCCAGGTTTCATTAAACTATGAGTTACCTTTAAGCGAGGTTGTCTTAGACTTTTTTGATCGTTTAAAGTCTGTTAGCCGTGGTTATGCCTCTTTTGAATATGAATTTAAACGCTTTGAAGAAGCCGCTTTGGTTAAATTAGACATCATGATTAATGGTGATAAAGTCGATGCGTTATCGGTTATTGTGCATAGAGATTTAAGTCAGACTCGTGGGCGCGAATTAGTCGATAAAATGAAAGAGATTATTCCAAGGCAAATGTACGAAGTTGCCATTCAGGCAGCTATCGGCGGTAAAATTATTGCGCGTTCAACGGTAAAAGCCATGCGTAAAAATGTGACTGCAAAATGTTATGGAGGAGATATTTCGCGTAAGAAAAAACTGTTAGAGAAACAGAAAGCGGGTAAAAAACGTATGAAGCAGGTGGGCAATATAGAAATTCCACAAGAGGCCTTTTTGGCTGTCTTGCAAGTTAATAAAGAGTCATAGGGTAAGACACAGTTATGGATTTTGATTTTTCATTTTTTTTATTTACTGCAACCCTTGTTACCGGGATTATCTGGTATGGGTATCTTTTTCATCTTAAGCGATCTAATACTGAGTATGTTGAGGAAAATGAACCGTTATTAGTTGAATATGCGCGTTCTTTCTTTCCCGTTGTACTGATTGTATTTATACTGCGTTCTTTTATTGCCGAGCCTTTTAGAATTCCATCAGGTTCAATGATGCCAACTTTGCTAATTGGTGATTTTATTCTAGTGAATAAATTTACCTATGGTATACGCCTGCCTGTGATCAATAAAAAAATTATTGATGTGAGTGAACCGCAAAGAGGTGATGCGGTTGTTTTTCGTTACCCAAAAAATCCGACTGTTGATTATATTAAACGTGTGATCGGTCTGCCCGGAGACACAATTAGCTATGCTAACAAACAGTTAACTATTAATGGCAAGTTGATGAAGCAGGTTTCTTTAGGACACTACCAAGGATTAGGACAGGGAAAAAGCATGACTGGGGCGGAGGCATTGGATGAGAACCTGCAAACAGTCGAGCATGATATATTGATTAACCATAATGCGCCTAATATAAAAGGGACTTTTATTGTACCCAAAGGGCATTATTTTGTGATGGGGGATAATCGAGATAATAGTAATGATAGTCGTTACTGGGGGACTGTGCCAGAAGAAAACCTTGTTGGTAGAGCTTTCTTTATCTGGATGAACTGGGATTGGGAGCATGAAGGCATTGGTTTTAGTCGTATTGGCACTGTTATTAAATAACCTGAAGGGGTAATCATGCAAAATAGCTATAAAAAACAGCAAGGATTGACATTTATTTCTTTAATATTTGTTTTGGGACTTATTGCTTTTTTTGTTTTATTAGGGCTTAAAGTCGTTCCTATTTATACGGAGCATGCTAAAGTGACTCATGCTTTAGCCACTTTAGAAAACAAGCCTGGTATAGAAAATAAAAGTAAAAGAGACATATGGAATATGCTTAATAAACAGTTTGGTATGGATTATGTCTATCATATTAAACAGAAACATGTAAAAATCACTAGTTCTTATGGTTATATGAAAGTCAGGATAAAATACCATGTTAAAGAGCAGCTTATAGCAAATTTAAGCGTTTGGGTAGATTTCGATAACTCAATAGAAGTGGGTACTCCATGATAAAACCACCTGAACTCTTAAGTAAAAAACTGGGTTTGACTTTTAATAACCCTGAATGGTTTGTTTTAGCCTTAACCCATCGCAGTATGGGAGCTAAAAATAATGAACGCCTGGAATTTTTAGGTGACTCTATTTTAGGCTTTGTGATTGCCGAGGCTCTTTTTGAAAAATTTCCCCAGGCAAGTGAGGGAGTTTTAAGCAGGCTTAGAGCCAGCCTGGTTAATCAGGAATCCTTGGCAGACCTGGCGCGTCACCATCATATCGGTGATTATCTTATTTTAGGTTCGGGAGAATTAAAAAGTGGGGGTTATAGGCGTGCCTCTATTTTATCTGATGCCTTAGAAGCCATTATGGGAGCGATAATACAGGATCAGGGGATAGAAAACTGTAAAACCTGGATTGTACAACTATTTACTGAACGCTTAGCGGGTCTGCGTTTAGATAATTGGCAAAAAGACCCTAAAACGCGACTACAGGAATATATGCAAGCCAGACAATTTGATGTTCCCGGCTATACACTAATCAGCGAAGAGGGTTTACCGCATGAGAAAACCTTTAAAGTGGAATGTTCTATCGTACTGTTTGATCAAAAGTTTATTGGTACTGGTGTGTCGAGAAAAAAAGCTGAACAACATGCAGCCGAATTAATGTTAAAAAAAATAGCTAAGGAATCTAAATGAATTGTGGATACGTTGCCTTTATTGGCCAGCCTAATGTGGGGAAATCCACCCTGATGAATCATTTATTAGGTCAAAAAGTCAGTATTACATCACGTAAGCCTCAAACTACCCGGCATCAAATTTTAGGTATCAATACTAACGAAAAAGGCCAAGCTATCTATATGGATACCCCGGGTATGCATGAGAGTAATAAAAAGGCATTTAATCGCTATCTAAATAGAACTGCTGATACGACTTTAATGGGAGTTGATTTAGTGGTCTGGCTTATTGATGGCTTAGCCTGGCAAGATTATGACGAGGTTATTTTTGAAAAATTAAAAAAAGCGAAGATACCCGTTATTCTAGCAGTCAATAAAATTGATAGAGTGAAAAACAAGGAGTCTATTTTTGCTTTTTTTAAAGATGCACAAGGCCGCTTTCCTTTTAAAGAAATAGTGCCTATTTCCGCACTAAAGCAGACTAATCTGGATTTATTAGATAATTTGATTATGGATTTATTGCCTGAGGGTAATATTATTTATCCAGCAGATCAAATTACTGACCGCCCGGAACGTTTTTTAGTCGCTGAAATTGTCAGGGAAAAATTAACCCGCCGTTTAGGTGATGAACTTCCTTATGCTTTAACGGTTGAGATAGAAAGGTATGAAGAGAAGCCACATATCACTAAAATATATGCATTAATCTGGGTAGAGCGCGAAACACAGAAGAATATTGTTATCGGCAAGCAGGGGGAATTACTTAAAAGTATCGGTATGGAAGCCCGGAAAGATATTGAGAATTTAATTGGCTCTAAAGTATATTTACAATTATGGGTTAAAGTAAAATCAGGCTGGTCAGATAATGAGCGTGCTTTACAAAGCTTAGGGTTTAAAAGTTAAAGGACCTTTAAAGAATGACACGAAAAGCTCATATTTAGAAAATATTTCGTATTTTTCGTATCTTTCGTGGTTAATATTTTTTAAATTGGGCTAAATTGTTAGGTAAAATTTGATATGAGGCAAAGCCTACAGGCTGGTTTTTTATTGCATTATCAAAATTATCAGGAAAGTAGCCTTTTAATTGATGTGTTTACCCAGAGGGAAGGACGACTTTCGCTGATTGCCAAAGGTGTCAAGCAGCAAAAGTCGCCCTATTTAGGCTTGTTGAGACCTTTTGTGCCTTTAAACATGACTTATTCAGGGAGCAGAAACCTTAAAATACTAACGCATGTAGAGACAGGGACTGCTGAATTTATTTTACCCGGTATCAATACTTATTGTGGTTTTTACCTTAACGAGTTAATAAGATACTTCATACCTGTTGGCGAACCTTATCAAGATGTTTTTCTGAACTATTTAAGCTGTTTGCAGCAACTAAAAACCCAGCATAATATAGAAGCTGCTTTACGCACTTTTGAAATTCGATTAATGCATGCCCTAGGCTATGGCTTAGGGCTAGAATTTGATTTTGCAACAGACAGAGCTATTGAGGCGGACTTGATTTATCGCTACGATATAGAGCAGGGAGCAACAATTGATAGTGAAGGAAATATTCATGGCTCTACACTTATTGCAATGCAACAAGAAAACTACATCAATCAACGCCAGTTAAATGAAGCAAAGTGGCTAATGCGCCAGGTCATTGACTTTCATTTACAAGGTAAGACTTTAAAAAGTCGTCTCGTAATCGCTAAACTAATGCAAAAAGAATTATGCAACAGCAATTAATTTTATTAGGGGTCAATATTGACCATATTGCAACCCTCAGACAGGCACGAGGTACACATTATCCGGAACCCGTTCAAGCTGCGTTAATAGCCGAACAGGCAGGGGCTGATGGTATCACTGCTCACTTACGTGAAGATCGCCGGCATATGCAAGACCGGGATATGTTTCTGTTAAAAGAAATGATTCATACCCGGCTTAATTTTGAAATGGCAGTGACCGATGAAATGCTTAAAATCGCCAGCAAGGTACAGCCTTTTGCCTGTTGCTTAGTACCAGAAAAAAGGGAAGAGCTAACCACAGAAGGTGGGCTAGATGTCGCCTCTAGCCCTAATAAAATGAAAAGTGCCTGTGCGCATTTAGCTGAATCAGATATTGAGGTTTCTCTTTTTATTGATCCTGAAGAAAAACAAATTGATGCGGCTGTTAGTGCGGGGGCACCTGTTATTGAGCTGCATACCGGGCGCTATGCTGACACAACGGATCTACAGCAACAGAACATAGA
>WTCN01000172.1 GCA_013138555.1 Methyloprofundus sp.
TGAGCACAAGCTTTATCTGCATTTACCCGTAAATAATGAGAAGTTACACTGAGGCTAGGTAAGCCATTGATTGTTGGGGTTCGCAAGCTCACCCCAACCTACGGAATTTATCTTTTTAGATATATTATTGAATACTTTCACAGTCTCTTTAGCCTACATGAGTTGCTTGTGTGTAGGCTAAAGCCTACGCCCCAGTCATATCGTTTATATCTATTTTATTTTTATATAATAGCAAAAAAATCACCTAAGAAGTACTATCCAATAATACTCGCATCCGCCGTATAACTTCAGCTTGTGAATAGGGTTTGCTCAATAAATTAGCATTAAGGTATAGCTGATTATCATCAGCAGCCACTTTTTGAGTAAACCCTGATGCAATCAATATTTTAAGATCAGGGTATTTAGCTTTTGCCTGTTCAGCCAACTGAAAACCATTGATACCGCCCGGCATTACCACATCAGTAAATAACAAATCTATCTTTGGTTCTTTTACCAGCTGCTCCAGTGCCTGTTTAGCATTATTCGCCATTACAACTGTATATCCCTGACCTTCTAATGAAACCCGAAGTATTTCTAGCAAATCTTCTTCGTCATCTACGACCAGAATAGTTTCATTACCTTCAGGTAATGGCTCAGTCTGTATGTTCGTTTGTTCAGGGTTTTGTTCCAGTCTTTTTGCGCGTGGTAGATTGATTCGAAAGGTAGTGCCAATACCTAGCT
This sequence comes from Methyloprofundus sp., assembly GCA_013138555.1. Lineage (GTDB taxonomy): Bacteria > Pseudomonadota > Gammaproteobacteria > Methylococcales > Methylomonadaceae > Methyloprofundus. Next base: position 721 of record WTCN01000172.1, read on the forward strand.
CGGAATAAACATTAATATAGCCTTTTGAACGTTGACAAAAACCGAATGCCATCGAGAGTCCCAGGCCTGTTCCTTTACCTTGCGGTTTAGTGGTAAAAAAAGGCTCAAAGATATGCTCCAGCTGCTCAGCTGCAATCCCTTCCCCATTATCACTCACAGTTAGCTGTACATAGTCCCCGGCCTGAACCCCAGGATGTGAGGCGCAATACTTGGCATCTAGAGTGTGATTTTCTGTTTCCAAAACTAATTCCCCACTGCCTGCCATTGCATCACGCGCATTAATAATTAGGTTAAGTACAACATCTTCAAAATCACCTTGATCAATCTCAGTAAACCATAAGTCTTCTGCAAATAAATGCTCGACTTCTACCTCGGGAGTAACGGAACGATTAATCATACTCCCCATCTCTAAAAGCACTGTATTGATATTGGTGCGAGTCACTTTTACCGCTTTATTGCGGGTAAAACTAAGCAATTGCTTGGTAAGGCTGGCGGCTCGCTCAGCTGATTTTGTTATAGTATTGAGACGCTTACGTGCCTTTTCATCCATGTTTAACGTCATGCTCAGTAACTCAGCATTACCAAGGATGATATTCAGAATATTATTAAAGTCATGTGCAATGCCACCGGTCAATTGGCCAACAGCATCCATTTTCTGAGCGCGACGCAATGCTTCTTCGGTCTGCCTTTGTTCTGTAATATCCGTCATGGTGCCGATCATACGTAGTGGTTTTTGATCATCAGTCCATGCGACTACCATACCTCGTCCTACGACCCATTTATACGAGCCATCCCTACATAACATTCGCTGTTCGTTCTCATAAGTGGATGTACCTTTGTTAAAGTATATCTCTAACTTAGCATAGGCTTGCTCCTTGTCATCAGGGTGCAAACGTTTATACCAATCATCAGCACTGTTGCCCACTTCTTGTTCTGCATACCCTAACATTGCCTTCCAGCTCGTTGAAAAAAACACCTCACTGCTTAATACATTCCAGTCCCACACACCTTGCCTATTGCCCTTTAAGGCAAATTGCCAGCGTTCTTCACTCTCCGCTAAATCCTGTGTCCGGCTACGTACTAATTCTTCTGTGCGTAATGTTCTGCCACTTAACATTAATAAACCCATACTCATTAAACTGGTAAAAGCAAAACCGCCTAAAAATAACCACCAAGTAGTCCATGATAGCTGCTGGAGGTAAAAATCAGCCGAGGGTTGATAAATAATAGTCCAGATACGATTTGCTACCTGTATCTGCTTAGTCATTTGCAGAGACAGCAAGTTTAAATCTGTTATCTTTGTTTGCAGATAGTTACTATAAAGTTTACTGCCTCTGTCTTGTATTTTTATAAATAGCTGAACATCAGGAAAGTCTAAAATAATCTTTTGAACTTCATCATCAATACGAAAAACCATGGCAGCATAACCCTTTAGATTTTTAGCCCTATCACCCGCATCACTCGCTTTATAATAAACAGGCGAGTAAAGTACAAAACCTGTTTTGCGCTCAAAATCCTGCACCAATTGCAGCGACTCTGTAATAACCGTTTCTCCCGAAACTTTTGCGGCCATTAAAGCTTTTAATGCAATAGAATTAACTCCGACATCAAATCCTATTGCCCGTTGGTTTTTCTGCATTGGTTGTACATAGGTAATAGGGTAATATTCAGCCCGTTCAGTGACTGGAACCATTTGATTTTGTTGATTTGGCTCACGCATAATTAAGTTGCCATGTGCAGCGCTTTCAAATTGCTGCCGCTGCTCTGCCGTGATATATGAAATCCATTCTAATGCTTGAATATTATGTTTTTTATCAAGAAATGGCCGGGTAAAAATATCAAACTCTTTTTCCGTGATATATTGCGAACTATCAAAATAACCTTTTAACACCTGGTTTATTTCCACATGATGTAAAATTTCACTGTTAAACATAAAATGAAATTTATTAACCTGCCGTTCAAAAACAGCTGCAACTCGATTGCTCTCTTGTTGCTGGTTGTATTGAAACAATACGGCCACCAAAATAAACATAATTAACAAAGGGTACGACACTAATTTACGCCGAACTTTCCATATTTTTTTAGGCTTGGCAATAAAGGCTAAAATAATGGGCGTAAAAATAATGACTCCAATACAATCGCCCGTCCACCAGATAAGCCAGCTTATGAGGACCTCCTCAACCGAGATATAACCTTGAAAAAAAATACTGGCAATACCGATAGTCGCGGAAACAACCGAACTAATGGGAGCTGCGAGTAAAAAGAAATAGATGATTTTCGAGTCTTTGATTAAGGGGTTCTGCTTACCCAGAAAATGATTAATTAAATACGCCCCCAGACTTGCCTGCAGGCATAAACCCAAACTAGTTATTATTGCTGCGGCTATAAGAGCTGGCTGCATTGATTCGGGACTTGAAAAATCAAGAAAGGAATAGAAGTTTAATAGTAAATTCCCCAAAACAAGCCCTGGAAGAACCGGTTTTCCATAAACTAACATCACGGCTAAAGCTAAGCCAGCCGGAGGCCAGATTGGGCTTGCAGTACTGGGAGGAACACTGAATAATGTACCGACATAACCCAATATCATAGTGCCGCAGATAACCAGTAGGTTACATCTGAGCCAGTGGAATAAATTAAGTGAATTATCTGCTTTCAAGGTTATTCTTTTGTATTTGAGAGTAGCTCAGCCACTTGATTCAGCAAGTGATCCAATTTTCCACCCTTAAATTTTCAACACGGGTAAATTCCCGCTCACTTGCAGTCACAACCGTTAAACCTAAAGACAAGGCATGCGCTGCAATTAATAAATCATGCAGGCCAATAGGCAAACCTCGACTTTCAAGGTTTACCCTGATTTTGGCATACACTTCATCAGTTGATTCTTCCAGTGGCAGTATGGGCAGACTATTTAAGACTTGCTCAACATTAAATGACAATTTGGGGGATTGTTTTTTAGCAGCACCATAACGTAATTCGCAAGCGACTATAATACTGGTACAGCACTGTAATTCTAGCCCTAATGACAGCATTCTCTCTGCAACCGCGCCCTGTGGTTTTTTTATCAGTTCAGAAACAATATTGGTATCCAGTAAATAACGATAATTAGCCATTAAAAAATATCTTCCGGCTCAACTGGTAAATCAATAATCTCTGGGAAATCTTCATTTAAGGAGGACAAAGACGCTAATACGCTTTTTAAACTTTTTTTTCTAACAGCTTCGATAATCAATTTATCTCCGTCTTTATAAATAATCGCTTTAGTTCCCTCTAACTCAAATTCTCGCGGTATCCGTATAGCTTGATTTCGACCATTTTTAAATAAACTAACGTGTCGCTGGTGGTGCATAATAGGCATGACTCCAAATAAAAAACTAGTATATGCCAAAGCATATGCTTATAATGCTATCATGTCAAATTTCAATGTTTCCAGTTGTTGTGTGGCTTAAGATAATCTATTAAGAAAAAGCCAGGTGAATATGAGTAAGCAAAATAAACACAAGCAAGTTGTCGAAGTGTGTCGTGCACGGCTCCTTAGCTTATTATCTGGATTAACCCCATAAGCTAGATGTGTGCAGGCCTGAATAGAAAGGTGTTTTTGGTCATATTACTGCGTAACCGAAATAGTAGATTAAATCGGGAACGTGCAATTATTGTGAATTTAAAGAGGATAAAAACTATGAATAAAATTGGTCTTTTTTTATCATTACTGATTTTGACTGGATGTGTGCAAACTCAGGAAGGGAGCCCTGCAACAGATCAAGCACAACCTACCGCTCAAGTCACACCTAA
>WTCN01000131.1 GCA_013138555.1 Methyloprofundus sp.
TATTTTTAAATTTTCCGATACTGCATTGCATGGTTTTTTAGGGAAATGCGAACGAGCTGGCATATCAAGACCTATTGTAGCGTATGAGCTTTTGGGAGAGTTTGATCAGGTTATTACTAAATTGGAGTTGGCTTGGCCAAAAAGTAAGCAATGCATTGTGATTAGAAAGGATGATGCAAAAGTGGCGAAAAAACAAAAATGGACTGCTTGGTCAGTTATTGATGCGCTGGAGAATTTTTCCAGTTTTGAGCGCCAAATTTATTAGCTAATGTGGCTTTATATTAGGGTTTGAAGCGCAACCTGTTTGTTGTCTGATTTGCAGACGCAGGCTCTCAATCACATCATATAGAGTAATGATGAGTGCATCTTTTTTTACTCTGTTAGAGCCATGTAGGGTGGGCAACGCTTTTCTGCCCACCTTGCTGGATATATTGACGGGCTGAACACGATTCTAGCCAAAGGTAGAGCCATTCCAGCCCCAGAATTCTGCCGGGGCATTACTAAATTCAATGTAGATACGGTCAGCACTGATTGCTAACTGTGTCTTCAACAACTGGCTAATTGAGAGTGACAGGGATTTTGCCTGGGCTGCCGATAGCCCGATACTTTTACATTCAACATAGGCTAAAGGCTTGGGGCTGCCGCCAAACAGCATATTTCTATCGCCTTTTACCTCAATCATCACATACTGCTCTGGCTTTCCTGTTTCACTTGCGAGCATTTGCGATAGCTCACTCATTAGCTGGGTTGTTTTGTCATCCGCGATACTTACATTGGATCTTAGTTTTATAAGAGGCATCATGGGTTCCTTGTTGTCAATATATAGACTTTCATAAATTAAATTTCCACTTTGAATCATAGGATGTGCTGAGGCACGAAGCGCATCGCGCTAAAAGGTGCGCTTCGTGCCTCAGCACACCCTATGCTATATCAATAAAGCGTGTAGAAGTTATTTATCTGAGATAAATATATTATCACATTGAATATTTTTCAATACAAACACTTAACAATATAATCTTCGGCTATGCGCGTTTCTACCACCGTTTGATCAAACCAGAACGAAGCTGGGTATTCAAAGCCCATATGATGCATGTAATTATATAAGGCTTTTTTTAGCCCCAGCCCCAGCATATCGTGATCAGTCTGTACCGAATCAATATAGTTCACATCATTTTCGGCAAACAAGACATTTTCATTAGCGATCAGTTGAATGCCATAGTCTTCGGGATTAAGTCCGACGGGGCTGTGAACGGTTGCAGCAAAACGGTGCCAGTAAGCGGAATGAATACAGTCATTGTGCATTAACTGCCTGACATACTCTAAGGCATCGACGGTTTCCTGTTCTGTCTGGCTAGGGAAACCATACATTAAATAGGCATGGACTAAAATGCCTGAATCAGTAAATGCCTTGGTTATTTTAGCCACTTGCGCGACACTGACTCCTTTTTTCATTAAGGCGAGTAGTCTATCAGAGGCAACCTCCAGACCACCACTGACGGCAATACATCCTGATTCCGCGAGTAATTGACATTTTTCTGCTGTAAAGGTTTTCTCAAAGCGGATATTTCCCCACCAGCTAATGACAATATCCTGCTCAATCAATTTTTTGGCCAGTGCAAATAGCGCTTTAGGTGGCGCGGCTTCATCAACAAAATGAAAGCCTGTCTGACCTGTTTCAGCAATTAAGCTTTTAATACGTTGTACGGTAATATCAGCGCCTGCATCATCATAATGACCGATATAGTCCAGGCTAATGTCACAAAAACTACATTTTGCCCAGTAACAGCCATGTGCAATGGTGATTTTATTCCAGCGGCCATCACTCCATATACGGTGCATAGGGTTTAGCATTTCACATAAAGAGAGGTATTTATCTATCGGCAAGCCTGTGTAACACGGTGTTCCAACATCTTTCTGAGGAATATCATGCAGCTTTGCATCGGTATTAAAAACCACTTTCCCAGCTTGTAAAATGTAGGTTCTGAATAATTGATGTTGCTTCCCCTGGAGATACTCTAATAGGGTTATGAGTGGGCGTTCGCCATCATCAAGACAGACAAAGTCAATATACTCAAACAGTCGTGGTTCTTTTAGCCTGCGTAGTTCGGTATTGACAAAACCACCGCCTAAGATGACTTTGCAGTCAGGGGCATAGGTTTTACAATATTTTGCGGCGTGCAATGCGCCTAGCATATTGCCGGGAAAGGGAACACTGATACCGATGACATCAGGGGATTCTTCTGCAATATATTGCTTTATCAATTGCCCAACAATGGTTTCTGTATAGCTAGGCTCAGGGCTATGCAATGCGGCATATAAATCATCAAACCGAGGGTTCGAAGCCGCTATTCGCTCAGCGTACCGGGAGATTTCAAAGTAGGGATCGACCCCTTCTTTTATAGCGCTGGCAATATCGTTAATAAATAACGTTGCCAGATATTTTGCTTTGTCCTGTACACCTAATACACCAAAAGCCTGCGCCAGCACGTCACTGTGTAGCGCCTGCATTTGTTCCAGTGCATCAAACTGTGGACCTTCGGGTAAAAATCGACGCGTCGCAATACGCAGCGCCAGACTGGAATCTTTGCCTTGTAAAAAGCGAATAGTGGCATCGATACAGTGATAATATTCCTGATAATTGGCGAGGAAATTGTAGATGCTATCGGGTAGATCTTCGTCATCAACTGCTGCATAGTTAGTTTCAATCTGGCTAAATAATTGTTCCAGGCCTTCTCGTGATAGAATGCTTAATAGTACCTCAATGGCTAAGTCACGTTGTGCGACTTGATACCCTTGTTGTTTTAAAAAACCGCTTAAATAGGCTGTCGCTGGATATGGCGTATTAAGTTGGGTCATTGGAGGGGTGATTAATAAAACTTTCATATCGTTACTTGAGGTAAATAGTTGTCGGGCTAGGCGGGTGCAAATTTTATCAGTGATTATAAGACCTTGAAAAGTATGGGGCGTTTTATATAGGGTATTTTTAGTGGCTAATATTTTGGGGTGTTGATATTTAACAGTGAAGGAAGGGAGAGGGAGCTGTGTTCTTAAAGTGCTTATCAGTTATTTTTATCGTTTTGTGTGTTAGTGAGACTTATGCCATTCAGGTTATCCGTGATATTCCTTATACCCATGATGGTCGGCAAGCTCTTGATTTGCTTATGCCTGTGGAGACAAGGAGTTTCATCCCACCACGTCCCGCAGCCATCGTTATGCATAGCGGAGGATGGGTGGGGGGATGTCGTTCTGAAATTGAAAACATTGCAGAATGGTTTGCAGAGCAAGGTTTAGTTGTAATCAATGTGGATTATACATTAGCGACAGCGACTGAAAACAAATGGCCAGCTCAAGTTGCTGATGTTATTCAAGGTGTCTGGTGGCTGAAAGAGAATGCAGTGCGCTATAATATTAACCCGAATAAAATCCTTGCTGTGGGTGCTTCGGCAGGTGGTCATCTCGCTGCGATGCTGGGACAGACTTCAATAAGTAATTTGATTACTGGGGTTGACAGTGAAGTTCATGGCATTGTAGTTTTTTCTGCCCCTTGGAACCTTCTGACTGCGACAACTGATAAGCAGCTCTATTATACTGGTTTGCTGTTACCTGCTGCCACGCCTGAGGCCCTTTATATGGCCTCGCCAGTGTATCGGATAACGCGCCATTCCCCTCCTGTACTGATCTTTCATGGTACAGATGATGAGCTTGTTCCATTCCAGCAATCTGAAGAAGCCTGCGAGGCCTATGTATCTAAAGGGATGAACTACTGTTTTTTAGTACCTTTGGAGGGTTGTACGCACGCTTTAGAGTTAACAGATATTGAAAAAACCTTTGATTCAATTCGGCAGTTTTTGGACTGGTGGCTTACTCAATAAATACTACTTATAATGGGTTGACGTTATTTTTTAACAAAATCAATCTCTTAATTCGTCGGCATTTTTTCCCGTAATTTTAAAAAACGTTGATAGCGCACTTTAGAGATAGTGCCTTCTTCGACTGCAAGGCGTACAGCACAGCCTTTATCTTTGACATGTCTGCAATCATTAAATTTACAGTGATCTATAAAGGGCTGGAATTCTCTGTAGCCATACGCTAATTGCTGCTCTGATAGTCCTGCTAGCCCAAAAATAGCGACCCCGGGGCTATCAATCAAGTCACCGCTTTCAGGTAAATGATAGAGTGTTGCTGCTGTGGTGGTATGCCTGCCGTGTTTGGTAATTGCGGAGACGGTATTGGTTTTTAGCTCTTTATCTGGAATCAGAGCGTTGGTTAAAGATGATTTTCCTACCCCTGATTGTCCGGTAAAAATACTGATTTTATGGCTGAGAGCCTGTTGCAGTTTATCTATGCCATCATTTTCTATCGCACTGACGCGAAAAAGTGGATAATCAAGTGCTGAATAGGTGGCTAGCTGTTGTTCAATATCTTCGGAGGCGGCCAGGTCTGCTTTGTTATAGATTAGCAGCGCATCAATATTACGGTTCTCACAGATAGCAAGATATTGATCAATTAATAAAAAATCGCAATAAGGTTCGGTTGCAAAAACCACAAAAATCTGGTCGATGTTTGCGGCAACTGGGCGTGTCCGCTTGCCTTTATTGGGGCGTTCTAATAGCGAGTGGCGGGGGAGCAGTTCTTCAATGCGCCCCTGGTCTTTTGCGACGATAGTTATTTTAACTTTATCACCTGTCGCAACAGTTTCTAATTTTCGACGGGTCTGACAAAGGATAACCTTGTTATCCACTTCAACAGCGATACCTTTGCCCAGATGAGAAATAACCAGTCCTATATGCAGCTCAGTCATAATGTAAAAATATTAGGTTACACAGCACGCAGAGTGCACCGGGAAAATCTGGCCCGGTGTATTCTGCGCTTTATCTGTTTGGGTGATTATAATTTCGGCTCTAAATGCGCTATACGAATAGCCGCCGGAGGGTGGCTATAGTGAAACGCAGAGAATAAAGGATCAGGTGTCAATGTGCTTGCATTTTCTTTATAAAGTTTTACCAGTCCACTGATTAATTTACTGGCTTGTGCATGTTCCGCTGCAAAATCATCGGCTTCAAATTCAAATTTACGTTGAAAATAGGCGCTGATGGGGGTCATAAACGTGGTAAACACTGGTGAAACCAGCATAAATAACATGAGTGCTGCTGCGTTTGAGGGTACATCTACACCTAGGCCAGTAAAGAACCATTGTTGGTTAATTAACCAGCCTAAAATAGCCAGGCTGATTAAACTCATTATGGAGCTTGCTACCAGCATTTTAATCACATGTTTACGTTTAAAGTGACCTAATTCATGGGCTAAAACAGCTTCCATTTCATCATCATCTAACGATTCAGCTAAGGTATCAAAGAATACGATACGTTTATTATTACCCATGCCCGTAAAGTAGGCATTTCCATGCCCTGAACGTTTAGAGCCATCCATGATAAAAATGCCATTACTGCTAAAGCCGCAGCGATCAAGTAACTGGTTGATACGGTCTTTTAAGGTGCCATCTTCCAATGGGGTGAATTTATTAAATAAAGGCGCGATTAAAGTCGGGTACAGCCAGCTCATCAGTAGTGAAAAACTAATTAAAATTGCCCAGGTCCAGAACCACCAGCTGCTGCCTATGGCTTCCATGACCCAGAGAATTAAGGCTAAGAGAGGGAGACCAATAATGGCAACCAGTGCTATTTGCATCAGCTGGTCAATGATGAATTGCTTAACTGTACTATTGTTAAAACCGTATTTTTCTTCAATAACAAAGGTCTGGTAGATTGTCGTAGGCAATTCAAATAAGGACATGATGGCAAAAATAGATCCCATAGAGGCAATCCCCATCATAATAGAGGACAGTCCAGAATCAGCCCAGAATTCAAATACCATGCCGATACCGCCACCGAGTGTTAGCCAGAGGAGAAATACGATGCCAACAACACTGTCTATATCGCCTAGCTTACCTTTTTCTATGGTGTAATCAGCCGCTTTTTGGTGTGCTTCCAGAGTAATGGATTCGGTAAAGGCTTCAGGCACCTGTGCACGGTGTTTGAGCACGTATGCGGATTGTCGTCTGGATAACCAGAATTGCACAGAATAGGATAAAACCAGTGCGATTAAAAAGATATAAGTAAAAGTATTCATGAGGTGGTTCGAGAAAAAGTTAATAAATAGCGTTATGTGCAAGGTGGGAATTTGCTTTGCGAAATAGCGCAAGTCATTATCCCACTTTAGAATGATGAGTCTATTTTAGAATAATAAAGGCAGTTTGTAACTTCTCTTTATCTGAAAATTAATAGTCAGGGGTTTATTCATGCTTCTGGATGCAGTTAAAATAGATGTCTATTTTGAGTGTCTTGAGTGCTTTTATCGGCTTGTGTACTATGGCTATACAGATTAGCCAATGCTACAATTTAGCGTAATTTTAGATGTTTATATGGATAGAATGAATGGCGCAACAACAAGAAAATTTAATCTGGCTCGACCTGGAAATGACGGGGCTGGACCCTGATAATGATTTGATTATTGAGATTGCTACGGTAGTCACGGATAAGTATTTAAATGTTTTGGCTACCGGGCCTGTCATGGCGATACATCAAACGGATGCAACATTGGCTGCAATGGATGACTGGAATCAGGAGCATCATGGTAAATCAGGGCTTATTGAACGGGTGAAAGCTTCGACAATTGATGAGGCTGAGGCAATGCGGCAAACGCTGGATTTTATAAAAGAATGGGTGCCTGCGGGTAAGTCCCCTATGTGTGGGAATAGTATCGGTCAGGATAGACGTTTTTTATATCGTTATATGCGTCCATTGGAAGAATATTTTCATTATCGTAATGTCGATGTTTCCACCTTAAAAGAATTAGCGCGGCGCTGGGCACCTGCAATACTTGATACCTTTCAAAAAACAGAAAGCCATCAGGCGCTTGAAGATGTGTTTGAGTCGATAGGAGAGCTTAAACATTATCGTGAACATTTTATTAAAATATAGAGTAAAACGGTATGAATCCATTAATTGCAATAGCGTTAGGGGGGGCTTGCGGCGCGGTGTTGCGCTTTTTAGTCTCTAGCGGGATTTATCAATGGTTAGGGCGTGGCTTTCCTTATGGCACTCTGGTGGTTAATGTTTTAGGATCTTTTTTAATAGGTTTATTAACTGAGGCATTAGTACTGCAGCGTATTGCGATTACCGTAGAATATCGGTCGGCAATTCTGGTGGGCTTGTTTGGCTCGTTTACTACATTTTCTACTTTTTCACTGGAAACCCTGTATTTGATAGAGCAGGGAAATTTGTTAAAGGCCACACTTAATATATTAATAAGTGTGTGTGCCTGCATATTTGCCGTCTGGTTAGGTTTATTGGCCGGGCGTGCTTTATTTTCTTATTCGGGTGGCGTGATACGCTGGATGGGCTGGGTATTCCCGTATGCCATGGTTGCAGTCAATGCACTGGTTGCTTTTTTAATCGGTTTGCTTGCTGCACTATTAATTTATAAATCCGCATTATCAGAAGAGTACAGAGCAGCATTGATTATCGTCATCGTTGGTATGTTTGCTACTTTATCCAGTTTATACATGGTTTTATACCTGATTGAAGAAGGACACCAATTTGAAAAAGAACTGAATCTGATGCTCAGTGTATTTTTAGGTAATGCATTATTATGCGGTGCTGCAATTTGGGGCGGTTTGCTTTTAGGCAAGCAGATTTAAAAATCGCTCTACAAACTCTCTTTTTGAGAACATTTTATGGCTAGCAACTTAAGATGGGAGATTATACATAAAGGAGTGCAAGCTTTACTTGCAAGTCAGGCAAAGCCTGACCTCCCATTGTCCCGTTTAAAATTGATAGCCCATTTTATTAAAGGTAAGTTAAAGACATGTTAGATCCTCATTTATTTAGATCAGATCTTGAATTTGTACAAGCACAGTTAAAAAGACGTGCGATTGAGTTTGATGCAGATTTTTATACTGATTTAGAAAATAGACGTAAGGCCGTTCAGGTTAAAACCCAGGAATTACAAAATGAACGTAATTCACGTTCTAAACTCATTGGTCAGGCGAAGGCAAAAGGTGAAGATGTTCAGCCCATACTAGATCAGGTGCAAGGTTTTGGTGAGCAATTAAAAGCAGCTGAAACCGAGCTTGCTGACATTCAGCAACAAATGAAGAGTCTGATGGAAGGCTTGCCAAACATCCTTGATGAATCAGTGCCTGCAGGTAATGATGAAGAGGATAATGTTGAAATGAGTCGCTGGGGAGAGTTACCTGAATTTTCTTTTGAAATAAAAGATCATGTTGATTTAGGTGCGCTACATAAAGGGATGGACTTTGAAGTCGCGGCAAAAATTACCAGTGCCCGTTTTGTCGCGCTAAAAGGGAATATTGCCCGTTTACAACGAGCGATTATTCAGTTTATGCTGGATACGCATGGCGTTGAGCACGGTTACACTGAAACCTATGTACCTTATATTGTTAATGCAGACAGCTTGTATGGCACAGGACAGTTACCTAAATTCTCTGAAGATTTATTTAAAGTCAGCACTGACCCTGATTTATATTTAATTCCGACAGCAGAAGTGCCTGTGACTAATATCGTGCGCAATGAAATTGTTGATGCCGCCGATATGCCAGTAAAAATGGTCTGTCATACGCCTTGTTTTCGTAGTGAGGCAGGAGCTTATGGAAAAGATGTGCGCGGCCTGATTCGGCAGCATCAATTTGAAAAAGTTGAACTGGTGCAGGTTGTTAAGGCCAGTGAATCAGAGCAGGCGCATGAAGAACTGACTCAGCACGCTGAAAATATTCTAAAAAAATTAAAACTTCCGTATCGTAAGGTTTTATTGTGCTCTGGGGATACAGGTTTTTCTGCAACTAAAACCTATGATTTAGAGGTTTGGTTGCCAGCGCAGGGTAAATTTAGAGAAATTTCATCATGCAGTAATTTTAAAGACTTTCAGGCGCGTCGCTTAAAAGCTCGTTGGCGTAATCCTGAAACAGGCAAGCCTGAATTAGTGCATACTATCAATGGTTCTGGTCTAGCGGCAGGGCGTACTCTGGTTGCCATTCTGGAAAATTACCAGACAGCAGAGGGGGATATTGTCATTCCTGATGTATTGCAGTCTTATATGGGCGGTGCAAAGATTATTAATGTGAGTAAATAAGCTGGCTACCAACTTAACACGGTACAGGAGATATTTTACCGCGTAGGTTGGGCTAGCTTGTTAAGCGTCAGCGCAACAAGCTAACCCAACATTTTCGGGTATATAGGTTGGTTAATTGAATTGTTGGGTTGCCAAAAAGACGGCAACCCAACCTACGATATTTGTTCTGTCTTAAGTACGTAGCCAATTAATTTGGGATGGTATATCGTTATCGACTAGTGATAGAAAAACTGACGCGACGATTTTCAGCGCGTCCTTCTGGCGTTTCATTACTTGCGATAGAGCGTGTTTCGCCATAACCCTTAACGGTTAAACGCTTGGGGTTAATGCCACTTTTAACCAGATAATCCTTAACGGCCTGCGCTCTACGTTTTGAAAGACTCTGATTGTATTTTTCCGAGCCCTGACTGTCTGTGTGGCCTTCAATTTGTGCAGTCATCGTTGGGTTCTTTTGTAAAATATACACTGCATTGTAGAATAAAGCAGTATAGGCCGGTGTAATCGCTGTGCCATCAAAGGCAAATTCTACATAATTATAAGACCAGCAACCTTCGGAGTCTACTTTTGCACCGGTGGGAGTATAAGGACATTTATCGTACTCATTATCCACGCCATCACCATCTAGGTCAGTCTCGGCAACGATGGGTGTGGTGGGTGTAAATAGCATATCTTCAACAAAACTAGCCATCGCCAAGTTAGAATTCAGCTCAGTCGCACTGAAACTTTTTCCACAGCCAGAAATAGTGGATAAATCCTGTAGCACAGCTTGCCCAGCACTGTCATATTCGTTACCTACCCAGATAGTGTAGACACATAAGCGGTTGCGAAATTTACTCTCCAGAAGTTTTGCTTCAGCAAGCGTCTGGTCAGGAAACTTCTCTCCATCACTAAGAATGACGAGTGCAATATTGCCGGGCGCACTATCAAGAGCCGTGGATGAGTTGCCTATGGCTCTTTGTAACGGGCTACTACCACTCGCACACTCTGCCTGGTCAAGGACGGTTTGAAATTTACTCGCAGAATAACTTGTTATTTCCTGATTAAGTTTCGTAGTATCCCAGCCTAGGCAGTGGCCGGAGCCAAAGCTTAGCATGCCTGTCGACAGGCTTATATCGGCAGGTATGGTTTTATTTAAGCGGTACAATAGTTGCTTTTCTATATCAAATTTTGAAGCACCTGAGGAATCGCCATCATAAGCTGCATTGGTTGATGAGGATGCGTCTAAAATAGTAAATACCGTATCAGTTTTTTGTTGATAAACAACGGTTGAGTTATTTTGTGCGACTGGGGCGGGTGTGAAACTTGGGTAGTTCGTCGGTTGGGTCGTGCAGCCCGATAAAAAGGCGAGACCAGTAACGGACACCATGGGAATAATAACTTTCTTAAGCATAGGCTTCTCTGGAAAAAAATAAGTTAAACTACATTCTAACACTATTACTTTTTAAGCATATACTATCAGTAGCTTTTAAGTGTTATAAATTCGTAAAAAACGCCATTATTCTCCAGGTATTTAAACAGGCGTGAAAAAAGGCATCTTTCATATAGAGCCCAAAGTAGTTTACACTTTTTTAGAGTAAGCTAGTGTCATTCCTGCATGCTAGAAGGAATCTTGCGTATACGCAGAGATTCCCGATAAAACCACTCGGGAATGACGGGGATAATAAAAAGGAAGTGTAAACTACCCAATGAAAGATGCCTGAAAAAAGCTGTTTTTTACTCGGTTATCTAACATCCATTAGGAAGGGCAGAGCAAGAAACTTCGGATATTATTTTATCTTCGCTGCCAATGTTATAAAATTCACGTTTCTAAGCGCTGCACAATAAGATAATATAGTCTTTATATTTTTTAATCATCAAATACAACAAGCACACTACATGGGTATTCAGGATAATTTTGAACAACTCCCTTTAAAGGATTTTACTGAAAAAGCGTATCTGGATTATTCCATGTACGTTATTTTAGACCGCGCACTGCCGCATATTGGCGACGGCTTGAAGCCTGTACAGCGACGTATTGTCTATGCCATGTCTGAATTAGGCTTGAGTGCAATATCAAAACATAAAAAGTCAGCACGAACGGTGGGGGATGTTTTAGGTAAGTACCACCCACATGGGGATACTGCCTGTTATGAAGCGATGGTCTTAATGGCGCAGCCTTTTTCTTATCGTTATCCTTTAGTGGATGGGCAAGGTAATTGGGGTTCACCTGATGACCCTAAATCTTTTGCAGCGATGCGTTACACGGAGTCACGCCTGACAGCCTATGCGCAAACTTTACTGAAAGAGCTAGGGCAGGGAACGGTTGACTGGAATGATAACTTTGATGGGACTTTAAAAGAACCGTCGATATTACCGGCTAGGTTACCTAATATTTTATTAAATGGCACGATGGGGATTGCGGTGGGTATGGCAACTGATATTCCTCCACATAACTTACGTGAAGTGGCGAATGCCTGTGTGCATTTGCTGGATACGCCTGATGCAAGCCTAGAAGATATTCTCAGCTTTATTCAGGGGCCTGACTATCCGACAGATGCAGAAATTATCAGTAGCCGTGAAGATATACAGAAAATTTATATTAATGGCAATGGTTCAGTGCGTATGCGTGCAAAGTATGAATTGGAAGAGCAGAATATTGTGATTACTGCTTTGCCGCATCAGGTGTCGGGGGCAAAATTACTGGAGCAGATAGCGGCACAAATGCAGGCAAAAAAACTGCCTATGATTGAGGACTTAAGAGACGAGTCTGACCATGAAAATCCAACGCGATTAGTGGTGATGCCGAGATCAAAACGGACTGATGTGGATGCCATTATGTCGCATTTATTTGCCACCACGGACTTGGAAAGAACTTATCGCGTTAACTTGAATATGATTGGCCTGAATGGACGGCCAAAAGTAAAAGGCTTGCGTGATATTTTGGTCGAATGGTTGAGTTTTCGAACTGAAACCGTGCGCCGTCGATTACAGTATCGCCTGGATAAGGTTCTGGCACGCTTGCATATTTTGGAAGGGTTATTGGTTGCTTTTCTGAATATTGATGACGTGATTGCGATTATTCGTAGTGAAGATAATCCTAAGCCTGTATTAATGGCGCGTTTTGCTATTAGCGATACGCAGGCTGAAGCGATTTTAGACTTAAAATTGCGTCATCTAGCGAAGCTTGAAGAAGTAGCGATTAAAGGAGAGCAGGCTGAGTTAGAAAAAGAGCGAAAAGGTTTGCAAAAAACGCTAGGCTCACCGCGCTTACTCAACCGCTTAATCAGAAAAGAACTTATAGAGGATGCAGACAAATACGGGAATGAGCGCCGCTCTTTTATTGTTGAGCGTGATGTCGCACAGGCTCTAAGTGCCACTGCCTTGATTAGCAATGAGCCAGTGACCATCGTATTATCACAGAAGGGCTGGATACGTGCGGCTAAGGGGCATGAAATCGATGCGGAAGGTTTAAACTATCGGTCAGGCGATGCTTATCTGGA
The DNA here is from genome assembly GCA_013138555.1 of Methyloprofundus sp. Taxonomy (GTDB): domain Bacteria; phylum Pseudomonadota; class Gammaproteobacteria; order Methylococcales; family Methylomonadaceae; genus Methyloprofundus. The sequence goes on from WTCN01000131.1 coordinate 12,630, forward strand.
TTCTGTTATGGGACGTACCACGCAACCGGTATTTATCATGGATTCGACGGGGCGCGCGTATATGACTGCAACGCATGACTTACCGTCGGCACGGAGTCAGGGTGAGCCTTTGACCGGGCGTTTAAAGCCACCGGCAGGTTCTTTGTTTACCCACTTACTGGCAGGCCATGAAGATGATTACTTACTGATGGCCAGTGATGCAGGGTATGGGTTCAGGGTACAATTAAAAGAATTGGTTTCTAAAAATAAAGCAGGTAAAGCGATGGTGACGCTACCTGCGGGCGCGCAGTTACTGACACCAGTACCTGTGCCTAATGGCAGTGATTTAATTGCGGTGGTGACTTTACAGGGGCGGTTACTGGTTTTTCCGGCAACCGCTTTGCCTGCGCTAACGAAAGGTAAAGGTAATAAGCTGATACAGATTCCCACTGCTGATTTAAAGTCGGGAGTTGATAAAGTGGTTGCTATTACCGTGATTGCTGAAAATGCACCCTTGAGACTTATTTCAGGAAAGCGTACCTTGACTCTGAAACCCATTGATCTGGGGAATTATCTAGGGGTAAGAGCGAAACGTGGACATGGTTTACCCAGAGGATTCCAGCGCGTCGATAAACTGATGGCTGTCGAATAATCAATGACTGAAATTAAAAAGCCCAAAAAGCCTGCTACAACTGGCAGGCCTGCAAAATCAGTAAAAAAAGCGGCTCCCGTCAAGCGTAAGCCTAGGGCGAAAGCGGCAGCCAAGGGAAAACAAAAGCCTTCTTTAGTCAACAGAATATGGTCTTTGCTTAAAATCCCTTTACTAAAATTTTGTGCTGTTTTTGTGTTTGTCTTTGTCTGTTATCTGGGCTATCTGGATTATACCGTGCGCGAGCAGTTTGAAGGTAAGCGCTGGTCAATTCCAGCGCGTGTCTACGCCAGCCCGGTAGAAATTTATGCTGGCTTAAAGATGAATACTCAGCAGTTATTAGTGCTGTTGAAAAAACTTCATTATCGCTCTGATGCCGGGCTATCTTCACAGGCAAGGTATGCCGTAAAATCGGGTGCTATTAGCCTGAAAACACGCCAGTTTGTCTTCTGGGACAAAGCTCAGGAAGTGCAACATATCCGTATTAGTTTCTCGAATACTGAAGTGCGCTCTATTACTGATGTAGAAACGGGGCGGGAACTGACGATTGTACGCCTTGACCCCGTACAGATTGGAAGTTTTTATCCGGCACATAAAGAAGACAGGGTTTTAGTCAGGCTGGAAGACGTGCCAGAAACTTTAGTGCAAGGCTTGCTGGCAACAGAAGACCGTGATTTTTACCAGCATATCGGTATTTCTTTTAAAGGTATTGTGCGTGCGATGTGGGTCAATCTGCGTGAAGGTAAATTGGTACAGGGCGGGAGTACCATTACCCAGCAGTTAGTGAAGAACTTCTATCTCACCTCTGAACGTAGCTTAAAGCGAAAAATAAATGAAGCCTTTATGGCGCTCATTTTAGAGGCTCGTTTTAGTAAAGACGAGATTTTAGAAGCCTATTTAAATGAGGTCTATCTCGGTCAGGATGGCGCGCATGCGATACATGGGTTTGGTCTGGCCAGTGAGTTTTATTTTTCCAGACCTCTCAATAAATTACCTTTAGATAAAGTGGCTGCCTTGATTGCTTTAGTACGAGGGCCAACTTATTATGATTTACGTAGAAAACCTGAGCGTGCCTTAAAACGTCGTAATCTGGTTTTAGAAGAGATGTTTGCACAAGGTGATATTAATGTCCAGCAGCTCAAACAGGCGCAACAAACATCATTGAATGTGATGCCTTTTGCACATCGCCCTGCTAATCGGTATCCGGCTTTTATTGAATTGGTCAAAGGTCAATTACGTCAGGAATACGATGAAACAGATCTTACCTCGGAAGGGCTTAGTATTTTTACCACATTGGATACCAAAGTACAGGATGCTTTGGAAGCCAGTATTAAACAGCAATTAGCTAAAATTGAGCAACAGCGTAAGCGTGCTAAAAATCTGCAAACAGCGGCTATTGTTACGCGTAAAGAAAGCGGGGAAATTGTTGCTTTAGCAGGGGGGCGAGATAGTCAGCAAGTTGGCTTTAACCGAGCATTGAATGCGATTCGTCCGATAGGCTCATTGATCAAGCCTATCGTGTATTTAACGGCTTTGGAATACCCTGAAAAATATACCTTGATTACGCCTGTCAGTGATAGAAAAGTTAAAATAAAAGCTGAAAAAGGTAAAACCTGGAGCCCTGGAAATTATGACAACAAAGAGCATGGTGATGTTGCTTTTTATTCAGCATTAGTGCATTCCTATAATCTGGCAACGGTGCGTATAGGGATGGATATTGGTGTTGGCAGAATTGCCAAAACATTGCGTGATACCGGGGTAAACGGGCCGATTAATTTATTTCCTTCCATGTTGTTAGGTGCTTTACCCTTGAGTCCTTTTGAAGTGACACAAATGTATCAGACATTGGCAGGGGATGGTTTTGCCATGCCACTACGTTCTATTAATGCGGTGCTGGCAACAGACGGAGAGCTGTTACAGCGCTATCCTTATGCCATTCGGCAAACATTAGACCCTGCGGCGACTTACCTGACCAACTGGGCATTACAGAAAGTGATGAGCGAGGGAACGGGGCGTTCAGCGTATCAGGTACTCGCTAAGGATATGATTGTTGCGGGTAAAACCGGAACGACCAATGATTTGAGAGATAGCTGGTTTGCTGGCTATACGGGAGATTATCTGGCTGTGTTCTGGGTCGGGCGTGATGATAATAAACCAGCAGGTGTTGCGGGTGCGAGTGGTGCATTAAAATTGTGGACGGCATTAATGCAACAGGTTGCAACACAGCCTGTGCTATTATCCATGCCAGATTCTGTGACATCGCTGTGGATTGATACAGCAACGGGTTTAAAGGCAAATGAACTCTGCTCAGATGTCGTTGCCTACCCCTTTGTACGAGGAACCGGACCGACTGAAGATGCACCGTGTGTGGGAACACCGATGAATAAAGTAAAGTCCTGGCTTAATGATTTTAAAGAGGAAAATTTTTAATGAAAAAAATAATAGCGGTGATGATAGTGCTATTTTCTGTCAATGTTTATGCTGAGTCATCGGCCCTACAAAAGCTGGAAAGTTTTATTGCTCGGGCAAAAAACTTGCAGGCTGAATTTACCCAGACATCACTCGATGAAGGGGGGAGAACGATGCAAACCAGTCATGGAGTTTTTTATTTACAGCAACCGGGTAAATTTCGCTGGAATTACCAGCAGCCTTATGCACAGCAAATTGTTTCCAAAGATGGTAAGGTTTGGTTTTATGATGCGGATTTAGAACAGGTTATTATAAAAAAAATAGATCAATCGATTGGTGATACGCCAGCTTTATTATTAAGTGGCAGTGTTAATTTAAATGCTAAATATAGCATTACGAGTCAAGGTTTGAAACAAGGTCTGGAATGGATACGATTGTCACCTAAAAGTTCTCAGAGTAGTTTCAAGTATATTTTAGTAGGTCTAAAAAATGATGTGCTTTATGGTATGGAGTTGAGTGATAATTTTGGCCAGTTAACGCGGATTATTTTTTCTGATGTTAAGGTGCCTGCTACATTGGAACCTGGTTTATTTGACTTTGTTGCGCCTGAGGGGACGGATGTGTTTGAGGGGTTATGATGTTATTATTGATGAATTTGTAATGATTGGGAGGGTGATATGTACAATTTGCAAACTGCACTTGATGAAAGGTTAGCTGCTCTTAATAATAAAAGAATAAAATCAGAACAAACGGTTAAAGTTAATGATACTTCTAAAGAGTATATAGAATGGTCATTAAAGCAAGCGGGCATACTGAACAAAAATGGCAAAATGGCAAAATGGTTAATAAGGTAGCTGTTTCATAAATGTATGTATCTCCAGGGCTTGTAGTCGGTTTTCATGGCTGCGATAGAGGTGTTTTTGAGCAAGTCATAAAACAAGGATCTCATTTATCTAATAGTGAGAATGATTATGACTGGCTGGGGCATGGTATTTATTTTTGGGAAGGGAGTTATAACAGAGCTTTAGAATGGGCGCAAAAAAGTGATAGGGTCAAGTTTCCTGCGGTCATTGGTGCTTTTATTAAGCTTGGCAACTGTATTGACCTGCTTGATGCGGAGTATCTAAAACAAGTTAAGTCTACATATGATATTTTGAAACTAGAAAGTGAAGAGCTTGGGCAAGAATTGCCAAAGAATAAAGTATGTATTGATGACATTAGTTTTGTTAGGTTGCTGGATTGCCGAGTTATGTTGCGTTTGCAGCAATTAAATAATGAGCTTATTGTTCAGGATTTAGGTCTTGCTGATATGACAGGGAAAAATAAGAGGAAAATCCAGAATCACTCCCAGTTTATTGATTCAGTTAGAGGAATGTTCCCTGAAGGTGGTGAGCTATATGAAGGAGCTGGATTTAGAGCGCAAAATCATATACAGCTTTGCATTGTTAATCCGAATTCAATAATGGGCTATTTTGATCCGATTAAGCATAATAGTTGGTATAAAAAGGTTTAAAATAGCAAAAAATTAAGCTAACTGCATCTGTGTTTTTTGTGCTTTAAGTTTGAAAAAATGTCTATTTTTAATATATAAAGGAAATAAAAAAGGAATATATGAGTACGCCTATACAAAAAATATTATTTGGCAGCCCTGGAACAGGAAAGAGTCATAGAATTGATCAGAAAATAATTCCTAATGTTTTGAAAATTGATATTGGTAGAACGCCCCAAAATATTATCAAAACGGTTTTTCATCCTGAGTATACCTACGGTGATTTTATCGGAAAATTAATGCCGATTACTCGCTCAGGTAAGGTGGAATATAATTTTTATGAGGGGCATTTTTTAAGGGCTTTAGCGCAAGCTTATAAAAATATAATATCATCGTATGATCATAAAGAAAATAAAATAGAAGACACTGATATAGAAAATGTTGTTTTAATTATTGATGAAATTAATCGAGGAAATTCGGCTGCAATTTTTGGCTCTGTTTTTCAATTATTGGATAGAGATGATAGTGGGTGGTCTAGTTATTATATTAGTATCAATGAAATAGAATTTATTAAAATATTAGAACTTATTGGGGTTGAATTTTCTTATGATAGTCATGGTAAGGTTGATAAATATGAGCTTAAACCTCATGGAAGTGTAAAACTAAAGACATTCCAAGAAAAATTAAGTTTCTTAAACTTTGATTTAATTAATAGAACTATAAAAATCCCCCCTAACCTCTCAATTGTTGCAACAATGAACACTTCTGACAGCTCTATCTATTATATGGACAGTGCATTTAAGCGTCGCTGGGAGTGGGAGTTTATAGATATAGATTCAAAATCGATTTGTTTTGAAGGTATTGCTTTTAAAAGTAGACCTGATTGGGAAGGTTTTATTGAAAAACTTAACGCCTTTATAAAAAGCAATCATAAATCTATTCGTGGGATAGAAGACAAACAAGTAGGTTACTATTTTATCAAGGGTGATGAAATTAAAAAATCTTGTATCCAAAATAAACTAATGTTCTTTTTGTGGGATAGTGTTTTTAATCGAGATAAGAAACCACTTGTTTCACTATTGTATGGCGATAAAAACAAAGAGCATGAGCTAATTACCTTTGGAGATTTTGCGCAACAAGTGGATACATTTATAGAAAAAATAAAATCATTTTAAATATGTTTAATTTTAAAAATTTAAAATTAGATAAGAGGGAAAGTCCAGAAAATACCAGTTCATTTGTAGGTATTCGCCGTAATGAAAATAATGACCTAGTATTTCGTTTGCCAAAAGGATTTAATGATTTTCCTGATAATAATTTCGAGGAAACTAAAAATCTATTTTTTAAAATGTATCGAACGTTTAAAAAATTTGAGAATGACAATAAAAACTTTCAAACGGATCAACGTTCTGCAGGGAAAGATAATATAGAAGTAGGTGGAAATGCCTATAGTTTTAAAGATAAAGAAGAGAATGATGTGATTCTTTATAGTAAAATTTCAGTGATAGAAAATTTACTTGAAGCGTATCGTGACCTATCTTTAGATGTTATTGAGAGGAAAATAGGGCGTGATGAAGAAATTGACTACTCTAAAATTGATAAATATTTACATAAAGCAATTTATTTAGAAGATGATGTGATTTATATTGATGAAATGGAATTGCCTCGCCATTTTTTACAATATAAGTCGGCTTCATTGATTGACCTATTCTGTTTTATCTTGTGTGAATTAGAGCTTGAGTTGCAGCAGGAATCAGATGAGCGGGTTAAAGAGTTAGCTCGCCGCTTTAAAGAGCAACATTTAAATCATGACCAATCTCTTTTTAATGAAGAAACCTTTGATGTCACTATCTCTGATTTGAAAGATAGTTTAGATGATATTGATAAAGTAACTGCATATAAAGATGAAGATTATTGGCGATTATATGAGGCAATAGAGACATTTCTTTATGGTGAGTTAGATATGGAAAATCCTGATGAAGACGGTGTTTTTTGGGGAGTTAGTAATTTCTATCAAATTTGGGAAGATATGTGTAATACTTTTGCATTTTCTGAGTTTAAACCTATTTATGCAGATACAGATATTATTTTCAATGGTCAAAGGGTATCTAATTGTTCATTTGGTAGGCAGAGAATATATAAAAAAGATGACTTTGAAAATCCTTTTTTTATAGAATTTAGACAGAAGAAAAAGTGGATGCGTCCTGATTTTGTCGGTTTGATAGACGGAAATGATAATATTTTTGTGTCTAATGGAATTCGAGTAAATATATCTAGTATAAATAATATTACTAATCCCTATAATAAAGATAAGATAAAAACAGTTGATTTTATTTTATCTGTAGAGGGTGATGATGATAGTATTTTGAAAAATACTATCAAAAAATTAAAAAGGAAGTTAATTTCACGTCGGTCAAATCGAAAAACAAAGTTTGGAAGTAATAAAGTATTTAATTATCCTTTTTCTGATTTTGAAAGCTCCTTTGGTGAGTATAGAAATAATGCTTCAGTTTTTATTTTTGACTGGAAGTATATGGATGTTTCTAACTATTGTTCTAAAAATAAAAAGTTAGATATGGATATTACTAAACAACTTTGTTATGAGTTTTCTATGCAAAAAAATAGTTCTTTTAATAAATTAGAAAGTGAATTTGTTATTCCTTTCTTTTTTTATGAGAATGAACTTAATGGTGCGCTAGGAGTTGATGTGAAGGATGATAATCTTTATGGACGTTTAAAAGATAGTGAAATAACAGTATTTAAAGCTGATTTTAATAAAATACAGGAATTTTATCTAAATCATGGTTAGTAAGAATATAAAATCTGAAAGTTATTTTGTTACCTATTTAAGCGTAAAAAACAATGAGTACTTAAATAAAGCACTTATTGACCCATTAGTTGATAATTTTTTTAGGGAAAGGAAAATTGTAAATTATCAGTCAATTATAGAAAATGCAGATATATCAGATTTGGATTATTCAAAAAAAGATAAATTTTTTGAATACCTTTATAGCTATATATTTAATGATATTTATAAAAAAGATGGAAAAGTTGAGGTTGTCACTAAATATTGCATTACTTTAGATAAAGAAAATTGTCCACAGAAATGTGAGAAAACAGAAATATTTTATGATGAATTTTTATTGTATGATCAACCTGTATTTTATTTTATTTATTTAGATATACAGGATATTTTTAACTTTTTACGGAAGTGAGTACGATACTATCATGAACAGAAATATTATATTGCCTACCTTGACTTGGTAGCCTATCAGAGCAAACAAATTGAACAAAAAACCCTTAGCAGACCTGATGCGCCCTGAGTCTCTGGAAGATTACGCAGGACAAAAACATATTTTACAGCCCGGAAAACCGCTGTATGAGGCAATTAACGCAGGTCGCCTGCATTCAATGATTTTTTGGGGACCGCCGGGAACCGGTAAAACCATGCTGGCACGGATGGTTGCCAAATATTAAAATGCAGAGT
>WTCN01000322.1 GCA_013138555.1 Methyloprofundus sp.
ATAGTTTTCTTTTCTTTTGTCTTCGGTTTGTTCCCAATGTACCTTTACGAAACTCTGTATAAATAACCTTCCACGCCTCAAGCAAGCTTAGAGAAGAATAAAAAACACATACATTTGGCTGTTCAAGTAGTTGCTGGATATTTTCTACGCCCAACTCGTTCTTATAGTTTTGTAAAATACTTGAAGATTTAATCAGCGCATTCGCATCTAAATAATAATTTGCCATTACGCGACATTTTTCTGATTCAACACAGCCATAAAATCATCCACTTTATCTTCTGGAATCAATTGTGCTAATTTTTTCACTTGTCGATACAGATTGGGCATTTCTGCTTCTGCCGTGCCTTTTTGAAACCAGTATTCCGCGCCTAATTGCAGTGCGGCAATGGCTTCTTCTTTATCACCATGCCCTGTAATAACCGCACTACTGACAGAAATACCTTCCTCATTTATCGCTTTAATCACATCAATACCACTCAATTGTGGCATCACTAAATCAATCAGCACAACTTCAAACATTTGTTTACGTAACTTTTCCAAGCCCTCCTCACCGCTTAATGCGGTTTCAACACTAAAACCACGTTTTTCAAAATAATTTTTTATTTCCGTTAATATTGCTTGTTCATCATCAATAACTAATAACTTATATTGATACGCCATGACCTACCTCCTGTTGAATGGGTAAAGTAATTTTAAAACCAGCACCGCCTAAGGCAGCGGGGTAATACTCAATGGAACCTCCTAAATCTTTGACTATTTCACGGCAAAAATAAAGTCCCAAGCCCATGCCTTCTGATTTAGAACTTAAAAAAGGCGTAAACAATTGAGGCTGTTGTTCAGCACTGATACCCTTGCCGCTATCTTCTATATTAAACCCGACAGACTCTTCATGTCGCCATGTTTTAATGCTTATATTTTTAATGCTTTGCTCTTTAACCGCTTCACGCGCGTTACTGAGCAAACTAATCAGCATTTCCTGTATGGCAAACTCATTACTATGCGCGAGTGGCGCAGGCTCATAAAAGTCTTTAAGCATCTTAATACGCTCTATCTGGTAGGGGGCATCAAAGAGCAGTTGAAAAATATCGTCTATCAGTTCATTAAGATTCATCGCGGTTAATTGCTTACGATTTCCACGAGAGAATTTTCTGAAATTTACCATCATCACGCTTAGGCGTTCAGTTTGTAAAATAATCTTTTCCAATAATGGCTTTAGATCGGTTTCTGGATTAAATAAATTATCATTTAAATCTCCTAACCCTCCCGATGCGATCATACGGATAATACCAACAGGGTTATTGATATTATGCGCCATCATGGTTGCCATTTGGCCTAGGTAGGCAAGGCGTTCAGATTTATGTAATGCTGCCCGCTTTTCTAGTTTTTCACGTTCTAAACGCGCAATTTTGTCTTGTAGGTTCTTGTAGTTTTTTTCAATTTCCTTGTTATAAGGGTGGCCTGATTGTAATGATTTTGTCAGTATTTGTCTGGCAAAAGAAAAATATTCCTCAGCTTTTTTATTATCTCCTTTTGAAAAATAGAGCTCTCCTAGATTATTAAATAGCATTCCAATATAAGGATGATCTTTATCTAATTTTTTTTCTTGTATTGTGAGGGCTTGTTGAAAGCATTTTTCTGCTGTGTCTATTTCATTATTATCAGCATAAATGGAACCCAAATTCATTAAAAACATCGCTACCTCAGGGTGCTCATTACCTGAAGTCTTTTTAGAAATAGAAAGAGCACGCTGATAATAATCTATTGCTTGTTGTTTATTCCCTTGCGCACGATAGATGCCACCTAATGAATTTAAACAAACAACTAATTTTGGATGCTCATACCCCAAAAGGTTTTCTAGCATATTTAATGCTTCATTGTGGTTTTTTTCTGCCAACTCAATGTTATTAACAGATAAATATATATTACCTAGTATTGATAATGCCCCAGCTATCAACTCATGTTGTGGAGGCAGTAACTTTTTTCTTATTAAAAGTGATTTTTCCGCATAATCAAAGGCTATTTTGTAATCACCATTCGCATGATAAGTATTACCCAAGTTATATAGTGTTAAAGCTATAGCTAAATTATCATCATTGAATATTTTTTTTTGTTCAGCTAAAACTGCCTTAGCAGATTTGATAGCTTTATCAAATTCACCTTGATAGTAATACGCAGCAGACAAATTATTTAATGTTTGTAATGTATTGGGGTGCTTTTCACCTAGTATTTTTTTTCTAATAGTTAAAGCTTGATTGTAAAAACCTTCGGATTCACTATATTCACCTAAATTCATAACAACAACCCCAAGATCATTGAGAGTATTAGAAATAAGGCGTAAATTCGGAGGTGTTATATTTTCCATAATGGATAAAGCATCTTGATATGCTTTTTTTGCAAGATTATATTCACCTGCCTCATCATAGTAACAACCTGCTTTTGCCAAACATATAGAGTGCTTTTCTAAGTGCTCCTTGAGGAGAAATTTACTTGCCTCTATATATGCCAAGGCCGCCCTTTTATAAAAGCCTTTTTTTTCTCTCTCTTCTGCTTTTTTTATCGCTTTATTATAAAGGCGTTCTTTTTTGTATGAGTTATCAGCTTTCATGGGTTTTAGCACTTTGATTTAATGAGACTTTATATGAAAACGTATTTAGGGGAAACTTATCCTCTCCTCAATCCTTCTTCCCCGAATCAACCAAATCCAGAAACAACTGCTCCAGACGGTTCGACTTATTCTTCAAACTCACCACTTCTATACCCTGCTCAGACAAGCCCTGAAACAACTGATTTAAACCTAAAGCCTTAGGAACTGTTACATTTAACTGCTGGGCATTCAACAGGCTTATCTCGTACCCATTGATTATTGGTGCACGCTTTAAGCTATCTTTTACATCACAGACAAAATGCTCTTCATTCAAGCGCGCCAATAAACTTTGCATATCGGTATCTTCAACGATTTCTCCATGATTAATAATGGCGATATTGCGGCACAGGCTCTCCGCTTCTTCCAGATAATGCGTGGTTAAAATAATCGTCGTTCCTTGTTCATTAACCTGCTGCATGGTTTCCCACATAGAGCGCCGGATTTCTATATCCACACCTGCCGTTGGCTCATCCAGGATCAATAATCTGGGTTGATGTACCATAGCGCGCGCAATCATCACTCGCCGTTTCATACCGCCGGATAAACGCCTTGATACGGTATTGCGCTGATCCCATAAGTGCATTAATTTAAGGCAGCGTTCGGTATGTTTTAAAGCTTCTTTTCTTGGCATACCGTAATAACCCGCCTGGTTCATGACGATATTACGCGCGGTTTCAAACTGATTAAAATTAACTTCCTGAGGGACTAGGCCGATATAGCTTTTCGCCAGTTGTTTATTGCGCTTTAAGTCGGCATCAAAAATACGCACTTCACCACTGCTGGCATTGACTAAGGAACTTATAATACCAATGGTAGTCGATTTACCAGCGCCATTCGGGCCTAATAAAGCAAAAAAATCCCCTTCTTCAACATCCAGATTGATGCCTTTAACAGCGACCAAGCCATTCGCATAGGTTTTCTTTAAATTTCGGATAGATAGGGCTTTCAATGTTGTTCTGTCCAGATAATATTAAAATCAAAGCATATCAGCACTTAACCTAGGCTGTTAAATGCGGTACATTAGCAATGTTTTTAGTAAAAAATAGTTTGAATTTTAGCAGATAACCTAACAACACCAAAAAAAATGACAAACATCACAGAACAGGAACAGCCCCCCGAACTCGTTGCCGCTGTCGATCTAGGCTCTAATAGCTTTCATATGATTGTTTGCAGTATCAATAAAGGCCAGTTAAAAACCATTGACCGGCTAAAAGAAATGGTCAGGCTTGCTTCAGGTTTAAACCATAAAAATGTTCTGGATGAACCTACCCAGCAACGCGCTCTTGCCTGCCTGCAACGCTTTGGTCAACGCATACAAAATTTTCCGCAAAATAACGTACGCATCGTCGGCACTAATACCTTACGTACCGCAAAAAATGCCGACCAGTTTTTGCTTAAAGCAGAAAAAGCCATAGGCTATCCCATTCATATTATCTCCGGGATAGAGGAAGCACGGCTTATCTATCAAGGGGTTGCCCATAGTCTACAAAGCAATGCGAATCGTCGCTTGGTGATGGATATAGGGGGCGGCAGTACGGAATATATTATTGGCACAAACTCCCAGCCCTCACAAAAAGAAAGTTTGCGTATGGGCTGCGTCACCGTCAGTAATCGTTTTTTTGCTGATGGTGAAATAAGTCCCCAGCGTTTTCAAAAAGCCACTATCTACGTCAACCAGCAACTCAGATCCTACAAAAACCTGTTTAACCATAAAAACTGGGAGGAAGCGATCGGTGCATCAGGAAGTATTCGTGCTATTCGCAAAGTATTGCTTGCAACAGAATGGAGCCCAGGTGGCATCACACCCGAGGGCTTGGAGAAGCTAAAAAAACATGTCTTAAATTGCAAAAACACCTCTGAAATTGACCTTCCCGAGCTAGACCCTGAACGCCGTCCAGTATTTATCGGTGGTTTAGTCATTCTTTATGCCACGTTTAAAACGCTCAATATAACGACGATGAGCGTCTCTGATGGTGCTTTACGCGAAGGTCTTATTTATGATTATCTTGGCGCAATGTTTAACCATGATGTACGCTCCGAAACGGTAAAACTGCTGACCGAACACTACCATACTGATACCTTACAATCTGAGCGCCTTAAAATAACTGTTGGCGATATATTGGAACAGCTCAAGCCTTTTTTGGGTGCACAGTCCAAAGTCATGGAACAATATCTAAGCTGGGCAACAGACTTGCATGAGATTGGGCGCAATATCGCGCACAGTCAATATCATAAACATGGTGCCTATATTATCAAACATGGTGATTTAGCTGGTTTTTCACAGCAAAACCAAAAGCTACTATCAACGCTGGTTCTGGCACATAGACGAAAAATCCCACAAAAGGAAATCAAGAAACTTCCCCCACCGTGGAACAAAAGTGCTATTTATATGGTTATCATTCTCAGGCTTGCCGTGTTATTACTGCGCAATCGTAGCCATGCAGCCCTACCTGAGTTTAGAATTTCATTAGAGCAAGATAAAATTATCTTGCAATTTCCCGAAGGCTGGCTAGAAAATGCGCCTTTAACCCAGGCTGACCTCGCTCAGGAGGCAGATTACCTGGCAAAAGCACACTTTAACTTACAGCTCAGCTAAGACTCATGTTCACCCTGCTACGCGTGATTTTATACGGCATTGGCATACTCGCTGTTATCATTGTCACTATTATCGCATTAAGCACCAGTAATAAAACCCTCCATATCCCCAAATGGACGTTGAGCAATATTGATATTCAACGGGCTAAAAATATTCTGCATGCCAATCAGCAAGCCACAGGTAAGTTTGTTAGCCTTGAGCTTACCGAGCGTGATCTCAACGTTGCCTGCACTTACTTGCTTAACCTGTATACTGAAAGCCAGTCAGATATACAGATTAAACGTCATTATATTGCCTTTAATTTTCTCTTTACCTTGCCAGAAAACTTATTTGGACACTATATTCCTATCCGCTTCCAGTTGCACCTTCCCCTCCATCAGCCTCCTGAAATAAAAAACCTCTATATTGGTAAACTTGCGATTCCTGATATTTATGCAGGCTTATTGATAGGCAGTGCGATTAAACACTCTCGTTTAAAGCAATATTTAGAGTTAATCAGTAAAAACATAAAAGTAATACAGCTACAGTCACAACAATTACATATCAAATACCAGCGCTCCGTCAACACGACAGTCGCTCACGCTACGCAGAGTAGCCAAAAACAGCCTTCAGTCAATACCGATAACCACGCTCTGGAACAATACCAAGCGCAACTCGATAAAGCACTCAGTCATCATGATCCCGCATGGCTTTTATCGCTTAGCGATGTATTACAGCCCTTATTTCAGCTAGCTCAACAACGCTCTACCCCTGCTAGTGCGATCACTGAAAACCGTCTCGCTATTTTTGTCGCCAACCGCTATGTTAATCATGCCTCAGACTCACATAATAAGCAGTCTGTCCCTAGATATCTCGCCTATTTATACAAGCGCCCCGATATGGCACAACACTTTATGTGGTCTGCTACTTTATCCTCCCTGGGCGGTAGTCAGCTGGCACTTATGATAGGGGTAGAAAAAGAGCTAAATGATGCAAAAACAGGGAGTGGCTTTAGTTTTATCGACCTGGCTGCCGATAGAGCGGGTATACGCTTTGGTGAGCAAGCCACCACTAACCCAAGGCAGGCGATGAAAATACAACAACAGATGGCCAATATAAAGAATTACCAGGCCTTTATGCCCAATGTAAAAGACCTACCGGAAAGGCTAAGCTCCGAAGCCTTTAAATCTCAATATAAATCGGTTGATAGTCAAAAATACCAGGCAATATTACAGGAAATAGATCGACGTATTGCTGCCAGTCAAATCTATCGACTTGCAGAAAAATAATTTCACGGATACCCTCCCTTTAATAAATAATAACTTGATTACTTAGTGGCATATACTGTAAATTTTACATTTTACTAAAATATACAAGGAAAATTTATGTCAAAAACAATACTTCGGAGCTTGGTATTCTTTATCTTTTGCTTTTTTTCGACACTCTCTATCGCCGCTGAAGAAGGAGTAGCCTCTTATTATTCCGATGTTTTTCAAGGTAGGAAAACAGCAAGTGGTAAACTATACGACAGAAATAAACTGACTGCCGCTCATAAAACACTTGCTTTTGGCACTAAAGTTAAAATCACGGATCTGAAAAATAATAAATCTGTTATCGTCACTATCACTGACCGTGGCCCGCATAGCAAAAAACGCATGGTTGACCTCTCTTATGCAGCCGCCAAAAAAATTGACTTAATTAAGCCAGGCCTTAGCAAGGTCAGAATGGATATCATAAAATAAACAATGAGTTACACTGTAGGTTGGATGAGCTTATCTAGCGTAGCGTAGATAACGAAATCCGACATTTTAGAGTCTCCCTCTCTGTCGGATTTCGTTTTTTAATGCTTCGCAATAAAAAATCTCATCCAACCTACATTTAACATCATGTTTAATAAAACTTTCTGGCTCTTCCGGACCTGCCGTGAAACCATGTAAGACAACAATCGGCAGCGTTCATTTACCATTTTACACTTTTGATTTTTTAGCAAATGTAGCCCGTATGAAGCCTGCGTAATACGGGGTATTCGAAGCGTTGATTTCCCGTATTACGCTGAGGCTTCATACGGGCTACGTTTGTTTTTTATTTCAAATAGGATTTCAAAGTGTAAACTGCTGTAATGGTCATATGAAGGATGCCCAACAATCCCGTCATTCCCGCAGTTTTTTTAGCGGGAATCCATTTTTAAGCCTATAGATTCCTGTTAAAGCTTGTGCCCACGCTTGACTGGGTAGCATGCAGGAATGACGTTATAAATAGAATTATTCCTTAACCCGAACTCAGGTTATTTAGCCCTAAATATTCTCATTTCTCAGCTTCCCCCAAAACCTTGCATAAATTAATCCTCATGCCATATATTTGCCCTATTTGCCAAAGCCCTCTTATCCAGCACCTAAGCTCTAAAGGCTATTATTGTAAAAACAAACATCACTTTGATCTAGCAAAGGAAGGCTATCTCAATCTGCTCCCCGCACAGCATAAAAAATCCAAAGAACCAGGTGACAGCCGCGCCATGATGCGTGCACGGCGAAACTTTCTGGAAGCTGGCTTTTATCAACCGATGGCAAAAGCATTGGCAAGCATGATTGATAAACACAGAACAGAGTCCGTACCTATGCATATTCTGGATGTTGGCTGTGGCGAAGGCTATTACAGCCGGCAAATTGAAATACACGCCCAGCACAGTGAAAACCTGGATTTACAGGGTATTGATATTGCCAAAAATGCCATTTTTGCCGCTGCAAAAAAACAGCCCAATGCACATTTTATTGTTGCCAGCAGTAAAAGCATGCCTTATGCCGATCATTATTTTGATCTATTATTCAGAGTCTATGCGCCTTCAAATGATAAAGAAATTAATCGCTTGCTTAAGCCTGGCGGCTTATTATTAATCGTCACGCCAGGCCCACGGCACTTATGGCAATTAAAAGAATTTATCTATAAGGAAGTCAAAGAGCATAGTGCAGATATCTCCCTACCCGAAGGCTTTGAACAAATTGAGAGTCAAAGAATCAGCTATACAATACAACCTGATCAGGAACAGCGCATGGCATTATTACAAATGACACCTTTCGCATGGCGAGCAAAAGGAGATGTACAAAATAAAATTCAGCGCAGTCATGGACTTGAAATTGAGGCTGACTTCATTTTGACTCTGGCGCTAAAAAAATAACATCATCACGAAGACTACACCTTGGCTACAAACTTAAAACGGGACAGATTCTCTTGCAAAAAAAGTAGGGTGGGCAGGTTTTTTTTGCCCACCATCAGGGGCGCATTACGGTGGGCAGAAAAGCGTTGCCCACCCTACGAGTGATAAGGCTGTCCCGTGTTAAATGTGTAGCGCTTCGTGCCTTAGCACACCCTATGTCTATCAATCAGGCATATAGAAATTATTTACCTGAGAACCTATATTATGCATATAAATTTAACAAAACCCCTCCCGCTGCTACTCATCTTAATACTCTGTATCACTGGTTTTTCAGTCCATGCAGAAAGCACAGAAGAAGAAACAGCAACTGAGAAAACCATGAAAGACTCTGATGAGTCACGCCTGGCTGAAAGCCAAGAAATTTTAGCGAATATAAGACAACTGACCCAACAATCATCCGAGCTTAAAGAAGTTGCCAGAGAGATCCCTGACTTTGACCAACTATTATTTATCACACTACTTATCGATATTGAAAATGATCTCTCTGGTGAATTAGAGCGTTTAGTCAGTATCCATCAAAAGCTGGATAAATCGTTTCCTGAAACACAGCATTTACTTAAAGAAATACAGCAGCTAACCCGCAAGCAAGAAAGTCTTGTCAGAAAAGAAATTTATATCCTGAAAAGCCTGTTTCCCAAACTCCATAAACAAGCAAATAAAGACTCTTCAACCTCCCTTTCCATAGACAGGGCAAAGCAACTCATTTTTGACCTGCTGGTTGAATGGCAAAAAAATATTGAACGTCAAAAATTACTCAATATGGATGTCGATGCCAGCGTCAAAGAATTAAGTAAAATTGTTCAATTTGTTGCCATTACTCAAACAGCCCGTATTCGCCTCAGTATCGACGCTATTGCAGAGTTAAAAACGGCGATGAAGGAAACGGGGGCTGATGAGCAAAAACAAATTACCAAACTTTTACATAAAGAAGAATTACACAAATCAATTGCTGCCAAAAACCTAGAAAAGATGCTGGGTATCATGACACGACTTGAGATGGATACCACCAAATTTGGACAAGCCCTAGTCATTGCGACAGGCGAAATTCTGCATGCCGATGTGGAAACAGAAGCCGTTATCGGTTTGTTTAAGCAACTGCTAAATCACTCAATGCTTTGGCTACAGGATAACCTGCCATTTATCCTGTTTCGAATTATTTCTTTTATATTAATTATTCTGGCTTTCAGAATTATCGCCTCTATTGTAAGAAGGTTAGTTGATAAAGCCACTTCTAGCGAAACATTTGATGCATCACAATTATTAAAAGACTTTCTCGGTTCCATTACGCAAAGAATCATTATGCTTATTGGCTTTATGATTGCCCTATCTCAGCTAGGGATTGAAATAGGCCCCTTATTAGCAGGGATGGGGATTATGGGCTTTGTCGTCGGCTTTGCTCTACAGGATACTTTGTCAAATTTTGCCTCCGGCCTGATGATCTTGGTTTACAGACCTTTTGATATCGGTAACTTTGTTGATGTCGCCGGCATTAACGGAGTCGTGAAACAAATGAATTTGGTTTCGACCACCATTCTAACCATCGACCGTAAACGCATGATTATTCCCAACAGTAAAATATGGGGAAACATCATCACCAATGTCACGGCTGAAAATATCCGCCGCGTCGATTTTGTTTTTAGCATAGGGCATCATGATAATATCAACACAGTAGAAGACATTTTTCAGGATATTGTAGAAAAACACGAACTTGTATTAAACACGCCGGAAACCGTTATTAAACTACATACTTTAGGAGAGTCCTCTATTGATTTTATCGTCCGTCCCTGGGTAAATGGCGAGGATTACTGGAATGTTTACTGGGATATTACCCGCCAGGTCAAAGAGCGTTTTGATGAAAATAGTATATTTACCCCCCACCCTCAGCGTGATATACATATTATTCAAGAGGCTAATAAAAATAGCCTATAAGTCGTTTCAAGCTTTAACCGCGATAACTGCCTATTAATAATCGCGGCTAAAGAGACTGTGAAAGTATTCAATAATATATCTAAAAAGATAGATTCCGTAGGTTGGGGTGAGCTTGCGAACCCCAACAATCAATGGCTTACCTAGCCTCAGTTGTTGGGGTTCATGCTTCACCCCAA
>WTCN01000193.1 GCA_013138555.1 Methyloprofundus sp.
AAAGCGTAAGCGTGCTGCTAAGAGCCTGCAAATGGGAAGTATTAAGAAGCAACGTGCGCTGCAATAGGGAGAAAGATAATGAATATTTTGACAAGAATTTCACGTTTATTTAAAGCTGATATACACGGCATTCTGGATAATCTGGAACAGCCCGAAATAATATTGCAGCAGTCTATACGAGATATGCAGCATGAAATGGATAAGGCTGAGTTAATCATATCCGGGATGGATAAACAGCAGGACAAGCTGCAACAAAAGCATCAATTCCTAGAGGCGAAACTTAAAGAACTACAAGAGCAGTTACAGTTTTGCCTGAGTGAAAATAATGAAGCACTTGGCAAATCTGTGATCAGAAAAAAATTGCAGGCAGAAGTATCCCTCAAGGAACTATCCAGACAATTAGCCAATACTATTGAAGAAAAAAAACTAAAAATTAGCGAAACAGATGAACGCAAAGAAAAACTGCAGGCGATACGTGACAAGCTGGCATTATTTACTGAGACAAGCGAGCTTAACGAGAGTTCTCTAGCTACCGAACTGAACAACAGTATTACTCAGGATGATATTGAATTAGCCTTTCTTTATGAAAAAAAATGTTATGCGGCTGCAGCCTCTAGCAATGGAGAAAAATCATGAAAGCCTCATCATTACTGCAGCATATAGGCATAGCCCTGATTCTTACCTGCCTGGCAGCAATCAATGACTTTGCTTTTTCCAGGCTACTGAGCAGCAAATTTAATATCTCATTAAGCGTGTTTTTATATCTTGCTTATTTAGTCTGGCAAAGTCCTTTAGTGGCTGGCCGGGTAACTCTACTGATTCTGGACCTGAGCGTTTTGTTAATCTGCCTGTTTATAGGCTTAAACATGCTGACTCTATTACTGATTTTTCTGGCAATGATGTGGCTAAACCGCTTATTACTGTATTATTCCAGCCCACTTGCTGTTTTAGCTGATCTGGGCTTATGTCTATTCACTGCCGGTATTGCGTATTGGCTATTATTTAATGGCCAGAGCCTGGTTATCGTTTTATGGTGTTTACTGTTATTGCAGGCTTTACATAGCCTGATTCCTGGCAAAAAAAAGTTCGCTAAACCACGGGAGGCATCATCCGATAATTTTGACCATGCTCTGCAATCCGCAGAAACTGCATTGCAACAGTTAATCAAGTAGGATGGGCAAAGGGGCTTCATCCCGTGCCCATCATTGCTCTTGTTGATGGGCACGCTGCGCTTTGCCCATCCTACATTTAAACGGTGTTGGTTCTTAGCTGAATGGCAGTGACGCAGGAGCTCAGGAACAAGAAACCTCAAAAACCGTTAAACCTTACGCGCCAAATAATCAAGTAGCCTAGCCGGTAAAATCCTTTTCAAATAGCCAAATAAATAAGTTGGAAAGGTCACATAGTAGCGAATTTTTGGCTTTTTTGACTCCATTGCATGTATCACTTTCTCAACCACTGCATCAGCGGGCAGGGTAAAAGGAACGGCTGGTCCCTTTTTTTGCAGCCGGGTTTCCATCGTTTGATAGGTGGCTTTATGATAACTATGCTCTGGGTCTATGTTTTTCTGATACAGTGCAAAAGCATTTTTTCTAAAATCACTGCTGATAGGGCCTGGCTCAATCAGCGATAAATGTATATTTGTACCGTACAGCTCCAGACGCAGAGTATCAACCAGCCCTTCCAGGGCAAATTTACTGGCATTATATGCGCCTCGATAAGTCATTGCGATAAAGCCCAGTACCGAGCTATTATAAATAATCCGTCCCTTCCCCTGCTCACGCATTAACGGAATAATCAGATTAGTTAATTCATGAGTACCAAAGAAATTGGTTTCAAATTGATAGCGCAACACATCACGGCTTAAATCTTCTACCGCACCAGGCTGCCCAAATGCCCCATTATTAAATAAGCCATCAAGTTTGCCATCGGTCATAACGATAACTTGCTCAACTGCCTTTTTAATACTCTCACTATCGGCAAGGTCAAGCTGTACAACCTCAAAGCCCTCATCAGATAAGCGTGTCACATCATCGGCTTTTCTGGCAGAGGCAATAACCCGGTAGCCCCGTTCTTTTAAAAGTACAGCTGTTCGGTAACCTATTCCTGTCGAACAGCCAGTAATTAGTATTGTCTGGTTTACTGTATTCATTTTTACCTATTAATTATAAGAGTATGCTATTATCTAGCATACTTCGGTATCCTGTATTTTTTCTTCTTCCTAACAGCTAGCTGGCCTCAGTTAAAGCCTGCTGTTAATTATCTTGTGAATCGTTTAATGAGCTCTATTTGGAATTCCTGTCTATCCCGCCTTGAGAATGAAATCTCAACTAATGATTTAAACACCTGGATTAGACCATTACAAGCGCAAGAAGAAAATGATGTCATTAAACTACTCGCTCCCAACCAGTTTATTATTGCTCATGTCAGGGATCATTTTTTAAGTAAAATTGAAGATACCGTGTTTGAGTTCTCCAATGGTCAATATACGGTAAAAATAGAGATAGGCTCAAAAAATGTTAAACCTGCTTTAAGCCCCAGTCGCCCTAAGCGACCTAGTGGCTCATCAATAGAGTCTCAGAAAAAAAGGCCTCCCAATTTTATTAATACTGCATTTACCTTTGAAAATTTTGTTGAAGGAAAATCAAATCAATTAGCCAAGGCTGCATCACTGCAAGTTTCTGAAACGGTAGGTAAAGCCTATAATCCACTCTTAATTTATGGTGCTTCAGGTTTAGGTAAAACCCATTTAATGCATGCTATCGGTAACGCAATTCTGGCAAAAAACCCGAATGCAAATATTGTTTACCTGCATTCTGAAAAATTTGTTCAGGATATGGTTAAAGCTTTCCAGCAAAATAGCATTGCTACATTCAAGGAATATTATCGTAATGTTGATGCCTTATTTGTCGATGATATTCAGTTTTTTGCAGGTAAAGAACGCTCACAGGAAGAATTTTTTCATACTTTCAATGCTTTATTGGAAAAGAAAAACCAGGTTGTGTTAACCTGTGACAAATATCCAAAGGAAATCGAAGGCCTGGAAGATCGCTTAAAGTCTCGTTTTGGCTGGGGCTTACCTGTTGCCGTCGAGCCACCTGACCTAGAAACTAGAGCCGCTATTTTAATGAATAAGGCGCAGCAAAGTAATGTTGAACTGGATCATGATGTCGCTTTTTTTATTGGTAAGCGTATTCCATCTAATGTGCGAGACCTTGAAGGTGCCTTGCGCCGTGTCCTGGCAAATGCTCAATTTACGGGAGCAGATATTAGCATTGATTTTGCTAAAGAAGCCTTACATGACTTAATTTCTTTGCAGGAAAAACTGGTCAGTATCACAAATATTCAAAAAACAGTCGCCGAATACTTTAAAATCAGGGTAGCGGATTTATTGTCTAAAAGCCGTAAACAGTCAATTACACGCCCACGACAAATTGCAATGTCGCTGGCGCGAGAATTAACTAGCCATAGCCTGCCTGAAATAGGTGATGCCTTTGGAGGCCGTGACCATACCACTGTTATTAATGCCTGTAAACGGATTAAAGAGCTACGTGGTAGTGACTATAAGATTAATGAAGCTTATGCAAATTTATTGCGTACACTATCGCACTAGTGCATTGAATCTTTACAGTTAAATAACATTAATTATACAATATATGCTAATTTTCTTATCTACTTGAAAATTAATAACCCGAAACTAAATACTTACTTCCCATTGAAACAATGAAAAGGATCTTTGATTTTATTTTAGCGGTATTTATCTTACTCATCGTTGTCATCCCCATTCTTATTATCGCACTCATAGTCAAGCTCACTTCACCTGGTGATGCCTTATACTGGTCGGACCGGGTGGGTTTAAACAACCGCTTATTTAGAATGCCTAAATTTCGGAGTATGAAGATAGATACACCCGAAGTAGCAACGCATTTATTAACCAACCCGCAAAGTGCAATAACACCCGTCGGCTGCTTTTTACGCAAGACCAGCCTGGATGAATTACCCCAGCTGTGGAATATATTAAGAGGTGAAATGAGTTTCGTAGGTCCACGTCCAGCCTTATTTAACCAGCATGACTTAATTGCTTTACGCACTGCAGAGAAAGTTCATACCTTAATTCCAGGCTTAACAGGCTGGGCGCAAATTAATGGCCGTGATGAATTATCCATTACAGAAAAAGTAAACCTGGATTCTGAATATTTGCAAAATCAATCTTTTAGCAAAGATATTAAAATATTATGGCTGACTTTGTTTAAAGTTATTGGTAGGCATGGTGTAGTGCACTAATTAAGCTTTAAATTGCGAAGCATCATTGTCAATAACGGCTATTTCTAATATGTTTGAACTTTATATACCCCGTCTACTTTGAAAAGCGTAGTTAATGAAATTTTATTTTCTGACTCCTTTTGAGCCTAAACTTTGACCTTAACATCTCTATTTTTAAGAATTTTAGGATCAATTCAGGCAACCAAAATA
>WTCN01000279.1 GCA_013138555.1 Methyloprofundus sp.
AACGGAGCGCCCATGAAGTCACTCACTTTTCATTTTTCGTAATAACTCAAAGTCTGGTCCTATCACAAATGCCGCAGGCTCTTGAGAGGAGCCAATATATTTTTTTGAGAAAATAGGTAATGTTTTCACTGCAAACTCAGCAACCTCATGAGCACTAATCTTTTTATTTTTAGGCTGTATATCGGCCATTCCTTCCATACCTTGTGCCACCACGTAAGTAAACAGTCCATGCCCCAGCTCAGGAAGCTCCGCGGCTTCCTGGTCATATCTTGCAGCGGTTAAAACAACGACCCCGACAGACTTACTTAAATCACGACTAAAATGTCTTTGCGTATCCTGTAAGTCACGAAATGCCGCAAGCCCTGCTGCAGAAAAACAAGAATCAATAATCACAAATACTTTTTGAGCGTTATTTTTAGCCAAAACATCCTGAAATTCTTTAGCAGAAATTCCCGTTTTTATATATTCATCAGTATTTTTTTGCAACGTGGTTTCATAGGGTAAAAAATACCATTTTCTATCAATCGCAATACCATGTCCGGCGGCATAGACAACCAGCACGTCATCCTGAGAATATTGTTTTAAATCCCCCAGATAGTTCAAAATATTTGCTTTTGTAGCCTGGCGATTATACAATCCCTGATGCTCCACCTTACCGTACTTTTCCAGGTTTTTATCAGCAATTATTTTAGCGATAGCCGTTGCGTCAGCGACACTATAATCTAAATTTAACCGAGGATCACTATATTCATTTATGCCAACCGAAACAACATGAATCGTTGGCAAAATCTTTTCTCCTGCCACATTAACAACATACTCCGCCGACTTTCCTTCAACTCCCATTGAATTTATAGCGACTGCCCTGAAAATATTTTTTCCTCTGGAAAGTACGACTGTAAAATCCATTTCCTGAGCGATCCCCTTCTCACCCTTGGTTTTTTTAGTCGCGGCTATTCCCGCCTGAGTTTTTTTACCATTATGATAAAGGTGTATTTCTTCGAGCCCTCCTCCCATACCCTGCCCCACAACATGCAGTAATACAGGCTCATTACCACTGCTTTGCCTGTTATTCAACACAGGTTCAAGAATATTAACCAAAGGAGGGGCGGTTATCCCCTTAAGCACATTCGAAGTCTCTGAATTTATAAATTTCCGCCCACTTAAATAGCTTGCCAATAACCCTGGCTCATAATAATTTTTTGCAAAACTATCTAACGGTATTTCAGTCTCTTTCACCTGCCAGGATATATTAACCATCCCTTTTTCCGAGCTATCAAAACGGCCAATTTTATCAATAACAGTCCAGCCCTCTGTTGTTGCAATTAACTGCAACAACTCACCTCCAGAAGCTGCATTCCAGAATAACACCTGCCCTTGCTTATCTGCAGTTACTATAGTTCGTCCATCCTTAAGCAATGCCAACTGCACAATACTTGCACCCTTGATGTTTAGGGTTTTGCTATTTTTCTGCCCCATATCTGTCACAACAAGCTTAGCATTATCACTAAGATAAGTGATTGTGCCATCAACAGAAATATCCATTAGCATGATGTCGTTATCCGCCAAGGTAATTTCAGCTTCTTTCTGACCCTTAGCAATATCCCAGGTAATAATGTTCCCATTCTCATACCCAACCCTCAATTCATTCTGAACCTGCGTCAAGCCCAGAAAGACAATTTTACTCCCTTCATTATCTAGCTTATAAAGCTTGTTGCCTGTTTTCAGATCACCGACTTCGACCCAGTCACTGGAAGAAAAAAATGATTCCTGTCTTACTAAGGAGATCCAGCGACGACTAGCGTCATCTGTCATCACTTTTTTTAATTCGCCTGCAAACTGACTTTGAGTCCATCGTTTATTTTTCGCATGTATCTCAAATAAGTCTAAGCCCGAATCACTGGCCAGCAAAACCCTGTTTCCATCCCCCGTCAAAAAAAGGTCATTCACATTTTTCTTATTAAAAAATAATTCACTTCTCTTTTCAGCCGTTAGTACATCATATCCAATAATATTAGACTGGTGCAGGATATAAAACATTGCATTTTTTTCATCCAAAGCACTGGCCAATGCCCTGGTATCATTTTTAATGGCAGGCCTCTGTACCCCATGCTGCAAATCCCAGACCCGAGCCGACTCATCCTCAAGCGACAAAGCAAGATACTTTCCTGTAGCAGACACCTGCATCTGATTAACCTTTCCAGATGAGTTTTTTATAACTAATCGAGGCACCATTCTCGCAAAAAGGTTTTTAGATATTGCCTGACTAACTGTTCTTGATATCTGTCGATTTGCCATCCCGAAATCAGCAAAAACACTGTGCCCAGCGCCAATTAGCAATAAAATAAAACCTGCCCTGACTCTATTCATCAACATAATATTCCCCTTTTTTAATTACCCACTCATTAACTTATACAGGATATTTTGATAAAAAAACACTTTCAGCTAAATTGACAAATGAATGTACCCAGCAATCTAGGAAATTGGCTATAAAAACAAGGATACATTCTAAATTTTATTGACATAAAAAACTGAAACCCTATATGCTCAGGAGTTGGTACTGCTTATTGCTTCTAAGTTGATTGAAATTTCTGGATAGCCCGGCTCACTTACACCGAAACAAAATGAATAAGTCCGTAGGAACAAATCTAATATTACTGGAATACAAATAAACTCGCTCCTACCATAGACCCTCATATGCGCCAACTTAAGAATTCATAGTGTTGATTTAAATTAATTTTTTGGCAAAATAGGTCTTTTTTCCAAGAAGAAACAATGCTACTAAGTCTATCAGATGAACAAACTATTGAAGGATTACTTGAGAATTTACCACAGGATTATCAGCAAACAGCCATAAAAAGCAAAGCTTTTCTTCGTGCTCGTAAAATTAAAAGTCCAATGGAATTAATGCATTTAGTCATGATGTATTGTGGTGTAGATCAGGTATTACGCGAGGTTGCAGGAAACGTTACCTTGTTAAATGAAAAAATAACGGATACAGCGATCCAAAAGCGGCTGAGAGCTTGTGGTCCCTGGCTAAAAATGATTTTAGAACAAATGTGGTTTTCAGATGTAGCCAAGTTACCGGGGGCGTTACGTTTTGTATTGGTAGATGGGAGCTCATTAAGCGTTGATGGGGCTAATGGCACATCTTATCGCTTACATATTACCATTGATTTAGTGGGTTTGAACATCGTTCACGTTGAAGTCACCGATAAATATATTGGTGAAAGTTTGGCACATTACCCGTTTATCGAAGGTGATGTAGTCATAGTGGATCGTGGTTATAACCAACCTCAGGAAATTATTAATATAACTGAAAAAGGCGTCTTAATCGTTCTACGTTTAAACCCTTATTCGATGCGGCTTTTCAGTGTAGGGGGCGAACATAAAATAAAGATGTATGATGAACTTAAAAAGGCGAAAACTGATAATATTTGTATTCCAGTGTGGGTGTCAAATGAAGATCATGACTATGTTGAAGCCTGGGTTCATGCCCGTCGTTTACCTCTAGAAAAACGTGCCGAAGCACGGTATAAATGTAAACAACGCTCAAAAACAGGTCATCCGAAACAAGAAACCTTGACCTATGCAGAATGGCAAATGGTTTTAACAACAGTTCCACCGGATATATTGGAGACCGAAACCATTGGCGCACTCTATGCTTTGCGCTGGCAAATAGAGGTATTTATCAAACGTCTTAAAAGCCTATTGGATATTGACAAACTACGTTGTCCAGAAAGCTCTACACTTAATGAAGTATGGCTTTATGGAAAATTATTATTTACAACCTTATTGATAAAAAGGACAGACAAAGCCTTTTCCGTCGGTGGGATTGATCCCGAAAAGCCACGAAAAGCAACACCTTGGCGTTTTTGGAAAACGATTAGAAATGAGATGAAAACGATTATCACTGGTGCGCTCTTTTGGAAAAAAGAAAACTTTCCTATGGCCAAAGAAGTAATGGAAGAACGTCCCCGTAAGCGTCAGTTGCAAGGGTGAGGCTTTAATATGATGTATTAAGCCATAGAGTATTGAGTCTCACCTTGGATAATTTTCCCCCAAAACTGCTGCCATCTATTTGTCGTTTGAACTAATGCGCGTAAACTCA
>WTCN01000169.1 GCA_013138555.1 Methyloprofundus sp.
AACATTCCAGCGCCAAAGGCCGCGAATACCAAAATACCCGACGAGTGAGGAAATAATACCTAGCACCAGACAGCCCATTAAAAAGGGGCCGCCTATATCACTTAAGCCTGCCATAACACTGTCCAGAGAAAACTCAAAATCAGCAGCAGGTGAAGGTTGATTAAGTGTCCATAGTCCCACTAGATAGGCGAAATAAAACATCGGTGGCATAGTGACAGGATTAGTAATCCACACTAATCCCACTGAAATCGGCAGGTTAGCACGAAAATAAAGTGCCGTGACGGCCGCTATAATCATTTGCCCAGGGGTGGGAATCCATGCCGCAAAAAGGCCAATCGCAAAGGCTGCTGAAACAGAGCGACGATTCAAATGCCATAGGTTTGGGTCGTGGATCTTGTCACCTAAAAAACGTAAATTTTTATTTTCCTTAATGGACTCAGGAGATGGAATATATTTTTTTAAAAGCTTTTTAGGCATAAGATTAACATCCATTCATTATTAAGTGATGTGGGCTTTAAGTTTAGCAGGTTTTATGCTCTTCGCGTGTGAAATTTCGATATTCAAAAGGTGCAGTAGAGTCAGATTATGTTTTTATCGGTTTTATCATTTTTTCTGGGTGTTTTGCTAGTACAGCAGCTGAGTATGCTGCCTGGCACTCTATTTTTAGTGATATTGCTGATATTTATTTTACTTTTGGCCTATTTAAAATATTGGCGGGTCACGCTTATCCTTTGTGGTTTCCTTTTTTCCAGTGTTTATGCCCATTATTATTTATCGAACCAATTAAGCGCTGATTTACAGGCTGAAAAGATTCTGATTCAGGGCGAAGTTATCGGCTTACCTGAGCATAATGCGCATCGTGTCCGTTTTGACTTTGAGGTCATTCAGGCAGCCGTGCCTTTACCCCAAAAACTGCGCTTAAGCTGGTATCACCCAAAACAACGAGTGACTGCAGGACAACGCTGGCAATTTTTTGTTAAATTAAAGCGGCCGCATGGTACTTTAAACCCGGGTGGCTTTGATTATGAAAAGTGGTTATTTGCCCGGCATATAGGCGCGACAGGCTATATTCGTCAGGCAGGCAAGGCGAAACTATTGGCAACTAAGCCCCTCTGGCTTAGTCTTTCGGTGATGCGCCAGACTTTTATTGATTTATTACAACAGCAACAGCTAAGCTCTGATAGTCGTGCTTTAATTAAAGCACTGACTTTAGGCGATAAAAGTTCTATTTCTACACAGCAGTGGCAGGTTTTATCTAAAAGTGGCACCAGCCATTTAATGGCTATTTCAGGCTTACATATAGGTCTGGTCGCGGGAATTATCTATTTTCTGGTTTTTCAAAGCTGGGTGCGTGTACCATCTAATATGTATTCAGCACCACAAATAGCGGCTGTTTTTTCCTTAATCGCGGCTTTTTTCTACGCGGCTCTCGCTGGTTTTGCAATCCCTACTCAGCGAGCACTGATTATGCTGAGTATGCTAATGCTCACGATATTATTACGCCGACATGTTCAGACCTTAAATATTTTTGCCACTGCGATACTTCTAGTGTTATTAATAGATCCTCTTGCCGTGCTATCAATGGGGTTTTATTTATCTTTTCTATCGGTGTTTTTTATTGGCTATGTTTTATCAGCGCGGTTAGGGCGGCAGAGTCGCCTTTTTAGCACGCTTAAGATTCATATCGTCGTAGGCTTGAGTTTGCTTCCTGTCCTCTTGTTTTTCTTTCAGAGAGTATCAATCATTGCACCTATTGCAAATATGATTGCAGTACCTGTTGTCAGTTTTGTGCTTGTACCTCTGTCCTTATTAGCCGTTGCCTTGTTGCAGCTTGTACCTGACATATCAGCCGTTTTATTGCAAATAGTTGATATGGTTTTTCAAGCCTTGTGGTCGGTTTTAGTCATACTGTCTGAACTTCCTGTGGCTAATATCGTGCGTCCACAGCCAGCAGTGTGGAAAATGGGGGTTGCTATGCTGGGTATTTTGTTGCTTTTAGCACCCAGAGCAGTTCCGGGTCGCTATCTTGGTGTATTATTTATTTTGCCTTTGTTTTTGCTTGATAAGGCTAAGCCTTCAATCGGTGAGGTGACTTTGACATTGCTAGACGTAGGGCAGGGGCTGGCTGTGGTTGTACAAACTACTGAGCATTCCTTAGTCTTTGATACCGGTGCCCGGTTTTCCGATAAATTTGATATGGGGAGCAATGTTGTCGTGCCTTTTTTGCACGCTCAGCATATGATGACTTTGGATAAATTGATTATTAGCCATGCAGATAATGATCATATTGGAGGGGCACAGGCAGTATTGAGCTCTATTCCAGTGCGACAAGTGCTAAGTAGTGTGCCTGAGCAATTAAGTGCTCACAATGCAATGGCTTGTGTCGCCGGGGATGCCTGGCGGTGGAATCAGGTGGATTTCCATATTTTATCGCCCCCTGTGCAAGGCTTTAATAATGAAAATAATAACTCCTGTGTGCTGAAAATTGATACAAAACAGGGGAGTATTTTGTTAACCGGTGATATTGAAGCAACTGCGGAATATTATTTAACAAACCATGTGCCTGAGCAGTTAAAGTCTGATGTATTAATTGCACCTCATCATGGTAGTAAGACTTCATCGAAGATGGCTTTTCTGCAAGCGGTCAGTCCTAGCATTATTTTAATTCCTGCTGATGCACCCAATCGATTTTCTTTTCCACATGCTGACGTTCTGGCGCGTTATAAGCAGTTAGGTGCACAATATTTTGTGACGGGGCAGACGGGGGCTATCACTGTTAAATTTAATAAAGGTAAGGCTGAAGTTGAGGCTTATAGAGATCGGCATAGTCATTACTGGAATCAGCCTGTAATGTAAAATATTGATTATAATTCTTTGCTAACATTGCTGGTCTTCAGTATCCTCATAAACATCATTGGAAAATCGCGGTGAGCAAATCGCTAGAAATACCAGATCCTCTGCACCCATGTTGGTAATACGTTGAGGACACATGGCTGGAATCAGTACGATGTCACCCGCAGTGACTTCCTGTGGAGCTAAGTCTCCGACTTCCACTCGCCCCTTACCATTCAAGATATAGTAGCGTTCAATAGTGTCTGTTAATCGATGCCAGCGAGTGGTTTCTCCTGGCTTAACTCGTGCTCTGGCAATTGACACATCTGGGTCGCAAGCTGTGTTAGATAATTCTGTGATATAACAATTCTCAGGTGTAAAGAATTCGTTACTAAGATTCTGCTTTTTAATGGTTTCTTGCATATTGCTTTTTGCTCCTCAACATTTATAAATTTTATTCTTCCTGAAGGCAGGATATTTCAATTAAGTATTTTTATCAATATCAATATATTTTGTAGGAGGGATTTTGGCCGCGACTGATAGCTTAAGCTTCGCGGCTAAAGCCCCTCCTACAAGTGGGTTCGTCCAGTAATGGGAGAGGGTGTGATGTTTATCGCTTGGAAAGCGATTCAATTGTTGCTATGCTCAAGAAAAACATTGCTTAAGGAGTATGCTATGAAATATATCAGGTTTTTTGAAACCGTCGGGATTGATGATGTGGCACTGGTGGGTGGTAAAAATGCCAGTCTGGGTGAGATGTATCAAAACCTGACTCATTTGGGAGTTAATATTCCTAATGGTTTTTCGACGACGCGTGATGCTTACATGCTTTTGCTTGCGCAAAATCATCTTGGCCAGCGTATTGACGCATTGATGGCAGATCTGGATGTCGAAAACGTAGCGCAGCTACAGGCATCTGGTAAAGCTGCACGTGAGTTGATTTTGAATGAGCCGCTGCCTGAAGAGCTAGAAAATGAAGTGCTTGCAGCATATCGTCAGCTTTCAGCGCAGTATGGCGAGATTATGATTGATGTTGCAGTACGCTCATCAGCCACAGCCGAAGACCTTCCCGATGCCAGTTTTGCAGGTCAGCAAGAGAGTTATTTGAATATTCGTGGTGAACCCTCCTTACTGATTCATGTACGCCAATGTATTGCGTCATTATTTACCGATCGCGCTATTAGTTATCGACATAGTCGGGGGTTTGATCATCGTCAGGTGTCACTTTGTGTGGGTATTCAGAAAATGGTGCGCAGTGATCAGGCGAGTAGTGGTGTGATATTTACCCTTGATACGCAAAGCGGGAATGATAATATCATTATGATTAATGCTGTTTTCGGTTTAGGAGAAAATATCGTCGGTGGACGAGTGAATCCTGATGAATTTTATGTTTTCAAACCGACACTAAAAAAGCATAAATCTGCGATTATCAAACGTCAGCTCGGTTCAAAAGAAATGAAGATGATCTACGATGATAAGCTTAATACGCTGAATGTATCTACGACTCTAAATGAGCGTGCGCGCTTTACGCTTAATGATGATGAGGTGATGACGCTGGCGCGCTATGCACTGGCTATTGAAGATCATTATGCTAAACCGATGGATATAGAGTGGGCTAAAGATACGGATGCAGGCGAGTTCTTTATTGTTCAGGCGCGTCCTGAGACAGTGCATTCTAGGCGACTTAGGGCCAAAGTTCAGAGTATTGAAAAGTACCGGGTGACAGAGGACAGTTCAAAGCGTCTCTGCTTATTGAGTGGCTTGGCTATTGGTGAAAAAATTGGAGGGGGTGTGGTCAAGGTGATTCGAGATCTATCGGAAGCACCTAGATTTAATCAGGGGGAAGTGCTGGTGACTGATATTACTGATCCCGACTGGGAGCCGATAATGAAAAAAGCCGCAGCGGTCATTACTAATAAGGGAGGACGTACTTGTCATGCGGCAATCGTGGCGAGAGAAATTGGAGTGCCTACCATTGTGGGCACTGTCAATGCAACGGATGAACTTCAGGACGGAGGGGAGGTCAGCGTTTGTTGTGCCGAAGGCGAAACAGGGCATGTTTATCAGGGCTTGCTTGAATATGAAATTGAGTCTATAGATTTGCAGGATATGCAAGAGCCTAAAACCAAGCTGTTTATGAATGTAGGTAATCCTGAGCAGGCGTTTGGGTTGGCAGAGATCCCAAATCAGGGGGTTGGTCTGGCACGGATGGAGTTTATTATTAATAATCATATTAAAGCGCATCCGATGGCACTTTACGATATGCATCAGGGGCAGTTTGTTAAAGGCAGTGAGCAGATTAAGCGTTTAATGCAAGGGTTCCCTGATCCGAAAAGTTTTTTTATTGATAAGCTCTCTGCTGGTGTAGGTATGATCGCTGCCGCTTTTTACCCCAAGCCAGTCATTGTACGGAGCAGTGATTTTAAGACGAATGAATATAAACATATGCTCGGTGGTGAAGCCTATGAAACGGATGAAGAAAACCCGATGATCGGTTTCCGTGGAGCGAGCCGATATTATTCTGATGCGTATAAGGAGGCTTTTAAATGGGAGTGTGAAGCGCTTAAAAAAGTACGTGATGATATGGGGCTGACTAATGTTAAGTTGATGCTACCCTTTGTCAGAACGCCAGATGAAGGACGTAAAGTGATCGCTATCATGAATGAAATGGGTTTGGTTCAGGGTGAAAATTCTCTTGAAATCTATGCGATGTGTGAAATTCCCAGTAATGTTATTTTTGCCGATGAATTTTTAAAGGTGTTTGATGGCTATAGTATTGGTTCAAATGATCTGACGCAGCTTACTTTGGGAGTAGACCGAGATAGTACTTTAGTGGCACATATTTTCGATGAACGTAATGAAGCGGTGAAGCGTATGTTAAAAATGGCCATTGATGCCTGTAAAAAACAGGGGAAATATGTGGGTATCTGTGGGCAGGCACCATCCGATTACCCTGAAATTACCAGATTTCTGGTAGAAAATGGGATTGATTCCATTTCACTTAATCCAGACTCGGTGCTTAAGATGCGTCAGGTGGTGGTTGAGCTTGAGAAGCATCTTAATAAAACGGGCCTATAGAGACTATAGAAAATCATTGAAAATTGAGTGAGCTTTGATTTTATTATCACTTGATGTCAGGTATGTTGGTAGAAAATAGCTTTCTTTGCTGCAGTAATCTGGTATCTTTATAAGCAGTTTTTTTTGTGAGTAAAGATGATGCACCGTAAAGTTCTAATTGATTGGTTTTCTACTAGTAAAGGTCAGGTTTTACAGCAGCAGGAAGCTGCTTTTCTGGAGCGTTCCATTACCGTTAGCTGCAAGCAGGTTATTGTACAGATAGGCGCTTTGGGCTGGGAAAATAAATTTATAGATTGCAGCTTGTATAAGCAGTTTTATGTTATGGATGATGAGCTGTGGTCATGTCCTGCAAGTAAATTATTACGCGGGGCGACAGCTGCCTTGCCTTTTAAATCCGCATCAGTTGATATGGTTATTTTGCCTCATTTATTAGATTTTGATCAGCAAAAACATCAGCTATTACGAGAGGTTGAGAGGATTATTAAGCCAGAAGGGAAATTAATTATTTTGGGCTTTAATCCCTGGAATATTTATATTAATCTACAGTATGTCAGGCATAGAGAAAAAGATTCACTCTGGCATCCTAGCCTGATTAGCCGCACTCGCTTAGCGGACTGGTTGAGCCTGTTAAACTTTGAAGTAGAGCTAGCTGCCGGATTTGATTTTGATGCGATGCGTACAAGTGCAGGGCATGCGGAGCGTAGAAAAAAACAACTAGCAACGGTCGCCTATGCAATAAAAGCGATTAAAAGGTGCTATCATCTTATTCCTTTGGCACCGGTGACTGAGTATCAGGCTGGCGTTGCAATGGCTAAATTAATTGATATACCTGTAAGGCTAAATGAATATAATGAAACACGTTGAAATATACACGGATGGTGCTTGTCGTGGTAATCCCGGACCGGGAGGCTGGGGGGTATGGCTAAAATATACCGAGCTTGAAAAAGAGTTATTTGGGGGGGAAAAAGAAACCACCAACAACCGTATGGAGTTATATAGAATAAGTAATAATGTAAATCATTTATAACTGCACATCTCAGCAATTTAAGGGCATCTCTAAGTTTTTACTTGTCATTACGTTAATAGGTGTTATATTAATCTATTTTAGAATATATTTTGTAAAGAATGAAAGTTGACATTTATATTGGAAGGGACAATCAAAGGAAAACGTTTGTTACGTTGGTTAATGAATAT
This sequence comes from Methyloprofundus sp., assembly GCA_013138555.1. Taxonomy (GTDB): domain Bacteria; phylum Pseudomonadota; class Gammaproteobacteria; order Methylococcales; family Methylomonadaceae; genus Methyloprofundus. The sequence continues at coordinate 7,105 of WTCN01000169.1, forward strand.
TGCTGCCCCGTCTGTCCTTACGTTTCTGTGTATCTCGATACAAAGCTTAGTGGTAATAGCTTTAACTCGCGGCATTCGTATGCTCAACAAATGAAATTTGCGCTACGTTATTTCAATAGTAACGGAATAGACCTCACCCAACGAGCAAGGTCAGGTCATTTTTTAAACCGTGCTGAGATTGATGCGTTTTATACTGCTTGTAAATTCAAAGCTGGCAATGAGTTGAGTAATGTTGTCAGTATTCATCGCTACTCTGATAAATCCATTCAAAATGCTATCCATGCAGGGCGAGTTTCGGAAGGGAAGGTTAAGGCTTTAACTGCAAAAGGTAGGTTGTATCGTTTATTGGACTACCTAGAGTTTCTTTATACAAGCATTCATGCAGATCATATAGTTCCAGATTTGGTTAAGCAGAAGTACGAATTCAGTTTGAAGCATCTAAAAGGCAAGCTAAGAACGTTAAAAGATTTTAATACAGAGTGTGTTGCACATGGAGAATCATTATTACCTGCCGATAAGTTTTTACGGTTACTTGAGGTCATTAAGCCTGATTCAAACGACAACCCTTTTAAGTCCTCAAGGTTACGCAATTACTTAGTTGTATCGCTATTTATTCAAACTGGAATTCGCAAAGGTGCGCTGGCAAAGTTGAAAATTGGTGATTGCAAATTTTGGGGGACGTTTGATGAAATTTCGATTGTTAAGCGCCCTGATGACGTAGCTGATCCAAGACGTTTTAGACCCTCACAAAAAACCCAGCCACACAGGAGCTTTGTGCCTAAAGAGTTAATGCAAGAATTAAAGAATTATATAGATACTGTGCGGTGTCGTTACCCCGCCTCTGTTGATCATGAAATGATTTTTGTGGCTGAAAAAGACAGCAGAGGAACTGCGGGAGACCCCTTATCACTTTCTTCAATTGATAAGATTTTTGAAAAATTGTCGGAAGCCATTAGTTTTGATGTTCATCCACATTTGTTGCGCCATAAGTGGAATGAGCTTTTTACCGATTTTGCGGAATCTGGTGGTATGTCTATCGATCAGCAAGACAAGTTGAGAAAATATGTAATGGGATGGAGTCGTGATTCTCAAATGGGCGCACTATACAACGAATTTAAGATATTTGAACAAGCGAAAGCTTACCAGCAAGAGCGTCAAGATAGTATGACAGAGGGAGATGCCTAATGGTTACGAATGTGGCAGTGGAGGTAGGCCATGCGAAAAAATTGGCTAAGTGGAAAGCCGAGTATGGTAAAGATTCGGAGTTTGTCAGTAAAGAGGGCTTTCCATTTAATGCTTTTGATGATGTGTGGGTGCTAAATAGCTTCGGTAGGTCTGGTGATAAATTGGATATAGGTGGGTCGTGTCACAATAAGTTGACTGATGATTTGCAATGTAAAGTTCGCATAGCTCTAGCCGCACTTTCAGAGACTTTAGCGGTAGCTACTATAAATGCTATCTCTAAGGCTATAAGAGCTAGTGCGTTTACAGGTTTTTCGCTTCCAGAATTGCAAGCCACATGTAGGTTGTCTGACGATTCAAGACAAATCGTCCTAAAGGCTCTGATTCGCAAATTACATGATCTGTACCCACAAGAGTTTGCTACGCAATGGGAATGGTTCTCAAAGAGAAAACCAAAGGCTAAAGTAGGAAAAATATACGATATAGAAAAAGGTGCGCTATCAGAATTTGAGCAACAATCTTTTGATCGCGAGCTTAATCACCATATGATGAAACAGTTGGAAAAAGTAAAATCAGCAGCCTTGAGTGGTAAGGCGCTCTATTCCAATTTAAGGCAACTACGAGGCTTGATTGCAATACGCTTGATGTACGCGCTTGTTAGGCGACCTGTGAATTTACAACAACTTAAATGGAATGACATTCTCCCCGTTGGTGCATCATTTGAGGGGGAGAATAAGATCCATGATATTGATTTTTCTGATGAAAACGAGTTTCAAGTTCGTATGTGGGTAGCAAAAAATAAGTCTTCATTTCGTGAAGATGTGGAAAGGTATGCACTGCGACTAAATGTCGCTATCACCAAGGAAGTGTATTTATACCAGAGTTATTACCGTGAGTTACTTAAAAGACGTACTAACAGTCTTGGTATAACCCTCAGTGAAAAGGAGCTAAATACGCTTTTAATGCGCTGCCCTGTTTTCTATCACAGCTCCTTATTTACGGTTGAGTTTACCAACAAAAAAGTGTTGTTTGAATCCGTTTCAAGTAATGGCGCGGGCTTCCATGAGGCCTCTGCTAATATAGCCTCTTTTATGACATCGCAATTTGAAAAACTAAAGCTAAAAAGTGAAAGAGTGCCTAAGCTTCGGGTGGGTAATAACCGTATTAGGCATACGGTTGGCGTAAATGCCAATATCCAAGGTTACAATGTACATCAAATTTCAAAATTACTCGGGAATACGGTAAAAGCCGCCAAAGTTTACATTGATTTAAGTGACGAGCAGCGTGCAAATGTCGATGATAAGTTTGTTGCTGGCACTTTGCTTAAACGAATGTTTGATAGTAATTTAGCCACTTTGAGGGAAGATGAAAGATTTGTTCTTCTTGATGATTTTGGTAACGAGGCAGGACAAGCAAAAAACACTCTATCTTGTGGGAAATGTGAGGAAACAAAACCACTGGGGTGTTACGGATGTGATAATTTTCAAGCATTTGAAGATGGTGACCATTCTGCCATTTTGGAACAAGCGCAACAAAAATATGATGCGCGAATTGAGCTTGGTGAGCCTGAACATGTTCTTGGTAAACTTGCTACCCAAATCAGATGGATACATGTAACAATTGCGGTGTGTAATGAAAGATTGTTAGAACGGAGAACCTTAAATGAAGAATCGTTATGAACAAGCTGCTGATGCGCTGATTTTACAAAAAAAACAGGTTGCTCTTCATAATATTGTTGACCGTGATGGAAAACCCGCATCGTGGGATAACCAATATTGGATAATCTCTGATAGTAAAGGTCGTAGTGTCAGAGTGCCATTTCATAATCTTGTCGCGATGAAGAATAAACAGATTACTGTTTTACCTATCTATGCTCAATATGACGATACGCTTCGCCATTTGTTAATGTGCGTTGTCTTAGAATTTTTAGAAGATCATGAAGTATCGCCTTTGATAAAGAATCATGTGTTGAGTGCGCGTCATTTAATAGCGAGAGTTGATTTGTTTTCGTTAACCCAAGACAAACTCAATCAACTTTACAAAGAACAGGGTAATGTTACGTGGCTACACACTGTAGGTGTTTTCATAAAGTGGTGTAAAAGCAAGGGGATTGTGCGTAAGAGTTTGATCATACCAAGTGTTTATCAGGAGGATGATGCCAGTGTGATTCTCGAAAGGCGAGCAGGAAAAATGCCTGATGAGCGTGCAATATGGATGATCGGTGCGATTCGTAATGAAGTTATACCAAAAATAGTTAAAGAGCACTCAGCCCAATATGAACCCTACTTGGGTGATGCTCTGGTAGTTTCTTGTGCGACTCTTGCTTTAGGCTCGCCTCAGCGAGTGGCAGCCGAACAATTTACCCTCGGTAAACAACGGTTGCAGTCAAAGGAAGTGATTTTTGAGGGAGAGGAAAAGAAAGTACACTGGCTAAATTGGACAGGCTCAAAGGGCTATGATGATAATCGCAAACACTTTTTTGAGGCAATGGCAGAATACGTTTCTCAAGTGATGGATTACTGGTTGCAAGTTGGTGAACCTGCACGCATCTTATGCCGTTTTTATGAGAATCCAAACCAGCCTTTAAGCTTTCTACTTGGCGACTATCAACCTAAGAATATTGGTGATTTTGATTTGAATCAGCCTGTAAATATGTTTGCATTGGGGCATATTCTTGGTTTTTACGAAAACACTGATTAAGATATCAGTGTTAATCTTACAGACAACCTGTATGAATATGGTGGGAAAAAAGGCATCAAAAAGCCGATACGAGATTTAGTGCCCACTGATAAGTTATCAGTGAAGAAGGTATTCCTAGTATTGTTTGGGCAACATATTGGGGGCAAGTCAGAGCAGCCGAAGATTTGGGGGATTTTTAATGGTGTACTAACTGTTGCTGAAATTCAAGCGCGGTGGATTGCATACATTAAACAGTGCGTGCCAACTTTTCCTGATCGTATAGTTTGCGAAAACACAGTGAAGTTAAGTAACGCATTGTTTGTTATGACAGGTCATCAATTTAAAAGTTCAAATTCTGGCTACAATCTCGGTAATAGTTTTTTTGCGATAGAGTCTATTGACTTAGGCCGTTATGTGGCATTGCAGTTGAGCGCTAAAAAGCGAAATGGTATTTTTGAACGGTATGGCTTTTCCTCGGAAATTGCTGTCACGCCTCACCAGATGCGTCATTGGGGAAATACAAAAATGCAGGAATCAGGACTGTCCGATGAAGTCATAGCTATTGTGTCAGGCCGTGCTGATGTTAATCAGAATGCAGTTTACGACCACACTAACGAATCGGATAAGATCGCGCTAATGTCCGGCCTTGTTAGTAAAGATAAATCCCCCGAAGAGATGAAAAAAGAAGTGCGTGTTGTTGGTCATAAAGAATACCAAGAGGCTACAGGCAAAGTTACTACTATCACCGCAACAGGTATCTGCTCACAAGACTTAACAACAAGCCCTTGCACATACTTGAATGATTTTGTCTCGCAGTGCGCGTTATGTCCAAGCAGTTGTTATTTTTCACATGATAAAAAAGCAATAGACATTCTAAAAAAAGACATTAAGTATCAACAGGTTAGGCTGGATCAGATTAAAGGAAACCCAAAGTTAAGTGTGAATACTAGGTTGCAAGACTGGTTTCAAGTACATCGTACTAATACCGCCATACTGGAACAGTTGGTTGAGCTAATGATGCGTGAAGATATAGCGATTGGTCGGGGTATCCGTTACGTTAAAGATAATAATGCCTTTCGTATAACAGACCTTAAAAAACGCGAAATTAAGGACGTTAAAGCCTTGCTACCCAACTCAAAAGCCGAGCTGGAATGTTTACTTCAACCTGTTAATGATGATAACGATGCTTCTCAAGCGGGTAATATCGAACTGAACAATCTTCTCTCACAATTTGGCATACAAGGTAAATTTTAAAATGGCAAATTTATCTCTTAGTTCAAAACAACAGCGTCAAGTTGAAACCTTGATCCGTAGCTGGTCAACGAAGTTGACTTGGGACTTGTTGATTACAGCTATAAAAAACGATTTAGGTATTAAAATATCCCGCCAAAGTTTGCATACCTATGGCGGTATTAAAAACGAATACGATACTGCGAAAGTTAGGCTACGTGGGGTTTCACCAGAACTAGTGCATAAGATAATGCAATCCGATGTAAAACTGGCAAAGCGTGTGGAAAAGCTTGAAGCTGAAAACTCAGTAATGCAAGAAACTATTGATAGGCAGTTAGCCTTTATTAATACGATGCTTGCCAATGCCAACGACATACCTAATCTCGACTTACAGGCTCTCGTTAAGCCGAGGGCGTAAAGATATCCGGAATTGGGACTGGCTCTGTCGTTTACTTAAATCCCGATAAACAGAATGAATAGGTTAAGCCCACTCAATGCAATAAACATAAGAAACCGATAGCTAACGCATGCATAGCCCTCTTAAAACTCTTATTTACTCTATATTATTTTGTCAGTCCATATTGACTACTAGAAGTAGTGCTAATAAAAAAAGTCACTTAAGGATCAAAAGTCTCTACTGATCCCACGGAAAATAAAATTCCGAATAGCCAAAAGATTTGCATCATATCACATTCACCAAAGTTCAGACCTCTATTAGACGGCAACCTCTGCCTGCACACCACAATATATTTTCACCTTTACTTTCAATTAGTTACAATCAAAAATGTGATAAATACATCATAATACCACACGAAAATCATTATAAATCAATAGCATACTTGCATATCAACGCCATATCTCTAAGATATTTACTCAGTCACCTCTTAACAGGTGCTAGGGGGACTTATAAGTAGTCGACCAAAATTATCCTAACATTTTATTAAATCCATAAAATGGCTCCATATTTGTTTTTATCATGATCCACTGTTTAAACCACGGAATATGTAGAGTGTAAAAATGACCGTTTTAGCGCTGTAATTCAAAAATATAGAAATGTTAGAATAATTATGGTTACTTACTTACGTACTTAAGGCGGGATAAATATCATGCGAGTCTCGTGACAATGCTCCGCATGGAACGCATAAGCCGATGCGGGGCATCACGGAACGCAGAGTGTTCCCGTATGCATTCCCACGCAGAGCGTGGGAACGAGAACTATTTATTATCCCCTTCGCCAGTAAATTCTCTCATAATATGAGCCGTTAACATACGCCCATGCCAATACTTACCATTGACCCGTTTTTCTAATGCCACAGCTCCGGCATTCCCTGTATCTAACCTAACAATAGCCATAATGCTATCAGAGCTTCCTGAT
>WTCN01000325.1 GCA_013138555.1 Methyloprofundus sp.
ATATTGAGCAAATCAATTTTATTATAAATTTTTGTCAGGCTAATATGCTTAGGTAAGGTATCTAAAAGACTGTCTGGTTCGGGATCGTTGGCATCAATCAGTAATAAAATTTTATCGGCCTTCTGGATTTCTGCATGAGCACGGCGTATCCCTTCTATCTCCACGGCGTTATCACTTTCACGTAGCCCTGCGGTATCAATAATATGCAAGGGCATACCGTCTATTTGTATGCGTTCTTTAAGGACATCACGGGTTGTGCCTGCTATATCGGTAACAATAGCAGCATCATGGCCGGCGAGTGCATTAAGCAAACTGGATTTGCCTGCATTGGGTTTTCCAGCGAGTACAACTGTCATACCATCACGTAATAAGCGCCCTTGCTGCGCTGTCTCTAAAATATTTTCTAAGCTTTCTAGCAGGCGAATAACACGGTTTTCGACGATACCATCGCTGAGAAAATCAATTTCTTCATCAACAAAGTCGATTGCGGCTTCAACGTAAATACGTAGTTCGATAAGCTCTTCAACCAGCTCATTGATTTGTCTGGAAAACTCACCTTGCATAGATTTTTGGGCTGAACGGGCAGACTGTTCGGTGCTACTTTCGATTAAGTCGGCAATAGCTTCTGCCTGAGCTAAGTCAAGTTTACCATTTAAAAAAGCGCGTTCAGAGAATTCTCCTGGATTGGCAAGCCTGGCTCCTAAACTCAATATGCGTTTTAGTAACATATCCAGAATAACCGCTCCACCATGCCCCTGAATTTCTACAGTGTCTTCCCCTGTAAAGGAGGCTGGGTTAGGAAAAAACAGTGCGATACCTGAATCAATAATACTGCCGTCCGCATCATAAAAAGAAGTATAGTGCGCATAACGTGCCTGTAGGTCTTTATTCACCAGTTGCTGAGCAATTACTTTTGCTTTGTTACCTGATATTCTAATAATGCCGACACCGCCATTGCCAGAGGGGGTAGCGATAGCAGCAATGGTATCTTGATGAGTAATATTCATAAGTAGGCTCTATAAGTAACGTTCAACATATTATATTGTAGGTATTTTTTATGCTTTAGCTTGAAACAAAAAAGGCCGAATCAACTAGATGCTGATTCGGCCTTGAAATGAAATATCCCCATTTTAGTATGAGCTCCCACACTGAGCATGGGAATTAGGGTAGATTATTTTTTACTGCGGTAACTTATGCCGCATCTTTTGCTGGCTCTTTACCAACAATTTTATTAGTAATATACCATTGCTGACAAATTGATAAGGTATTATTGGTTACCCAGTATAAAACCAGACCTGCCGGGAAGAACAAAAAGAATACGGTAAATACGATAGGGAACATACGCATAATTTTTGCCTGCAATGGATCAACAGGTGCCGGGTTTAGTCTTTGCTGAAGGAACATGGTAATACCCATGATCACAGGTAGCACAAAGAAAGGATCTTGAGCCGATAAATCCTGAACCCAAAGTAGAAAAGGTGCTTGTCTTAATTCAACGGTTTCAATCAATACCCAGTAAAGTGAAATAAATACCGGAATCTGTACCATAATCGGTAAACAGCCTCCCATAGGATTTACTTTTTCCTTACGGTATAAATCCATCATTTCCTGGTTAAAGCGTTGTCTATCATCACCGTAGCTTTCTTTTAACTGTGCTAAGCGAGGCTGTAGTTTACGCATATTTGCCATTGACTTATAGCTAGCCGCAGATAATGGAAAAAACAGTGCTTTAATACAAAGGGTGACACCCATGATAGCAAACCCCCAGTTACCCACTACATTATCATGAATCCAGTTAAGCAAGGCATAAATGGGTTTACCGATAATCGTTAGCCAGCTGTAATCAACTGTTAACTCTAAACCAGGTGCAACCGCCTCCATGACGGGTTGAATTTTAGGACCAACAAATAACTGGCTTTTAAATACTGCGCTGCTATTTGCTGCAACAGTCGCTGGTTCTGAGTAGGAGCCAATAACAAAACGTGAGTTACTGAGTTCTTTAGTAAAGTAATGCTGCTCATCAGCGACAGGGGGAATCCATGCAGTCGCAAAATAATGCTGAATCATTGCAGACCAACCGCCAACCGTTTTGGTTTTCAGGTCTTCTTCTGCCATATCTTCAAAATCAATTTTTTGATATTTCTCTTCTTCCGTGTAAACCACTCCACCTGAATAGGTACGAATAAAGGTATTACCTTTTTCATCACTATGCGGGACTCTGAGTAACTGAGTATATTGTCTACCCGCCCAGTCCTTAGTCGAGTTGTTCTGTACTTTTTGGGCTAGCTGAATAGCATAACTACCCCGTGTAAAGGTGTACGTTTTTGTATAGTTTAAGCCATTATTATCCGTCCATGTTAAAGGGACAGATAGGCTCTCTTTACCCTCTTGCAGTCGGTAGCTTGATTTTGCAGAGTGCAACTCTACATTATGATTAGGCAGTTTTGTTGATGAACCACTGCTTAAAAGTCCGCTCTGGCCTAAAAACAGTTTTTCATTACTACTATCAAATAAGCGTACTTTTAGCTCTTCACCTTTGACGACTGAGTAATCTAATAGGTCAAGATTACGCAATGTTCCACCTTGTGTATCAATTTCAAGTTGGTAAACATCTGTTGTCACAGTGATAATATTGTTTGCTGCAACTTCAGATAATGGAAGTTCTGAGGTATCCTGATTTCCCGCACCGATATTAATGGGATTGCCATTTGCATCAATGGCTGTTTGTGCGGTAACCTCAGGCTTTGGACCATAGTCCACTTGCCAGGCTTCCCATAACATTAATGAAATCATCGACAGAATGACGATGAGTACAAACCTTATATTCTCCATTTTTACTTACCAACTTTTTTGGGTACAGGATCATCAATATCACCATGATAAAAAGGGTGACACCGTAGTAATCGTTTTATTGTGAGATAGCAGCCGACTATTGCACCATGCATTGAAATAGCTTGCATGGCATAACTCGAGCAAGAGGGGTGAAAGCGGCAGTTACTTCCTAGCAAAGGACTTATAAAGTATTTATAAAACCTGAGTAGGGCTATGAGAATGGTGCGCATCGCTTAGTTAGTTTAAGCCAGTGCTTATCTAATGAGGCTTGTAGTGTTTTTGAGTCAGCTATTGCCGCTTCCCTGCGTGCCATAACAACAAGATCGATATTACTCATTTCATATTGTTGTAATCTAAAGCTTTCCCGAGCAGAGCGTTTGATTTTATTTCTATCAACCGCGCGTCGGATATTTTTTTTTGCAATGGCAAGACCTAAACGCGGATGCTCTAGTTCGTTAACAATTGCAAGCACTGTAAAATATTTATCGCTTGATCTTTCCGCTTTAGTAAAAACACGTTTAAATTCTGCAGGTTCTCTTAACCGTACTTGCGCTGGAAAACAAGCGGCTTTCTGTGCCAACTTTTAAAGAGCGAGTGTATGACGACCTTTTGCTCTGCGAGCGTTAATGACGTTGCGGCCACCTGGTGTTGCCATTCTTGCACGAAAACCATGAGTACGGGCACGCTTTAATTTACTTGGTTGGTATGTTCTTTTCATCTTAGGATTCCTTAAGCTTTAGGGTTGAAAAAATTAGGTAAAAAAGATTTGGGATTATATGAAATTACCAGCGTTTAGTCAATAAATAGATGCCCGGCTGCCCTTTGAGAGTAGGTTTTAAATATTGAATATAAACAAGGAATGAGTACAGGCGGGGCTGTGCCTTTAGATATACTAAAGGTACATTCCGGCCGTCTATACAAGGTAATACTCTATTACAGCTAGAATAAATGATTTATATTTCATAGATAACAACTAATTGCACAGCAGTTTTTGCGGTAAAACTTAATTGTTCAGCTTGAAAAAGATCGCCTTCCTGTATATCGGCGTTATTTGCAGTTGCTTTGCCCGTTGCCAGATAAGCCAGAAATGGTTTTTCCAATATATAGGTCTGTGTAGGGTTTAAGTGCCCAACCTCAATAACGGTATGACTCGCTAATGTATCAGCCTGATCATGACTGCCCCCATAAACGCGTGTCATTTTGCCGCTAACGGGTTTATAGAGCCTGTAGCTTGCCCTCTCACCCGCTTGTTCTGGAAGAACCCAGAGTTGTAACATTCGGTTTCTGGTATCATCAGGGTTGATTTCATTATGCGAAAAACCTTCCCCACCGGCACGTTGTATCTGAACATGCCCCGCTTCAAGTCCTTGTCCCGTTTCAAGTGAACCTTGGTGGTCTATACGCCCTTCGAGCATAACAGAAATAACATCTATTTCTTTATGTTCATGTAGTCTTGTTTCACCCTTGGGGTCAAATCGGGCATCAGCAAGATAGGCAAAACCAGCAATTCCGGGCCATGTGCCTGGGTTGACGTGAGGGCCAAAAAGCTCTGGATTCATAACCAGGCGATGTTCTTTTAATCCTGAAAAACCGCCTAATGGCAAGTCATCGCGATGTAATATTTTAATGCTCATAATGTCACTCCTATTTACTTTTTTAAAAAATAAAAGCTAATGTATCAGTGCTGCAGGTGGTTGTTATTGCAAGCTAAATTTTAATTGAAACTCCGCTCCTGGCTTACGATTGACCAGGTCTACAACCGCTCCCATTGATTCTGCCAATTGTACGACTAAAGCCAGACCAATGCCAGTGCCAGGCTGGGTGCGGGTCATTTCATCACCTGCGCGATAAAACAGGCGAAATATCTTTTTCATCTGTTGCCTCTCTACGCCAGGGCCGTAGTCACGCACATAAAAAATTAGCTGCTTGCCTTTATTGCTTATCCTGTAGCCAATATCAATCGATTTGTTATCCGATGATTTGGAAAATTTTATGGCATTATCAACCAGATTGATCATAATCTGATAAAAAGCATCTTCATCAACTTGCAGCTCGGCATCAGCAAGTTCATCTGTTGAAGAAGCTAGTTTTAACTGAAAATGACTGGCCTCAATCTGTGCCGCACAAATAGCCTGAATTTTTGATAATAGCTGTTTAGCGCTGGCTTCAACCAGTTGAATTTCCTTGTGATGATTATCCAGGCGTGCCAGTTGCAATACATTACTGATTAAGCGTGATAAGCGTTCACTCTCAAAATAAATATAATCATAATAACTTTGCTTGCGGCTTGCATCCACTACCCAGTCTGAACGTAACATTTCTGAATACATACGAATAGATGTTAAGGGCGTTTTCAACTCATGGCTCACCGAAGAAATAAAGTTACGCTGCTGTTTCGCCAGCTCAATTTGCCTGGCCCCCAGCCGATAAAAAAGGATAAAGCCTGCGCCAATAATCAATGCCAGCGCGGCACTGACCATATCTAAAATCTGTTTGCCAGAAGCAGCACTTACATCACTGGAATTGACAATAATTTCCATTTCCTGAAACGGTGCCAACAGAGAGCGTCGAAATATCAACACTTCACTCAATGCCGCTCTTGCTTTGAATTGCTGCAGTACACTGCCTTTATCGACTATAAGTAAACTGCTGAACGCCAGGGTCTGAGCCGTATTAACAACAGGCTGTATTATCGTTTGCAGAAAGCGTGCATCAACAATCAAGCCCTGAATATAACGCGTTTTAGCATTCCATGCATTGCGATAAAAACATAAATGCTGGTTGCCCAGGCTAATTAACTGCAATGGGCTGACTTCACTCTCAAAACTTAGTATGCGCACGGGTGCCTGCTGTTTTGTGGCAAGTTTTTTGTTGATTGTTTTTTGCAACTTAGCTGGTCTTTCCATTGCTTGTTCTGGCTGGCTTTCACTTTCTTGCATTGCATAATCTTTTGTTACTTGCGCCACCTTATTGCGCTTGAAAATTTCACTGGCTACAGCCTGATCGGGAATTTGCACCATTTCCTTTCTGGCCTGTAAGCGATAATCGCGTTTGTATAGGCTCCGGTCATAAGAAAATGAAGACGGTGCTTCATTTTGCCTGCTTTTTTGTTTCCATAAAGTCGTTTCTATATTTAATTGCTGTAGCTTTTCTTCACTGAGTCTCTGGTTTTTTTGCTTAGGTGCAACAGAGCGACGCTTTTTTTCTGCCTTGTTTTTACTTGCAACACTGCCAGCAACACGTGCTTCATCCTGCTCACTGGACTGAAAATAATCATTAAAGTGATCCGCCTGTACAACAGGTTTCGCTAGGCTGTCATTATCTTCCCGTAAATCCTTGCGCGCTTGTTTATCAGTGCTAATAGCCTGTTCTGCTTTGGGGGCATGCAAAATCAGTAAACCATGCAATTTATTTTTTAAAGCGATACGAGTCGCCAAGGCTTCGGAACTTAGGCCTGACTGTAAATCAGTTTTTAGTTCTGGCAATGCAGGAATATGAAACGTGCCATTGGGATCAATCTGGAAGTAGCCGATTAAACCCGGAATATCACTTTTAGGAGGCAGTTCCGATAAGGGTGAAAAGTCGACGGAAGTGGATTGTAGCAACTGGTTTTCTAGTACGTTAAAAAAACTGTATTCAGCGATTGGCCGCTCTTGTTCCGGCTGTAATTTTTCCAGCAATTGCCGTTCAATACGCTGCACCAATAACTCTGCCTGATTACGCTGTCTATACCAGGTTTCATCCTGTAGTTGCGAATAGACTTTGTGCAGCAAAAAATAAACCGGCAAAGAAATACCGATAAAAAAAATCAATAGCCAATAAAACAGGCGTTTTTTTGCTGTATCTGGATTGTACTGGCTTGATTTAATCGCTTGCATCGCTTAACAGGCGATAACCTTCGCCGCGAATAGTGAGTAAAAACTTTGGCTGCTTAGGGTCTGCTTCAATTTTACGGCGTAATTTTGCAATATGAATATCGACTGTACGGGTTTCGATATTTTCTGCCTGACGATATCCCCAAACTTTCTCCAGCAATTCCTCGCGGGGAACAGGGCGCTGGTCGTGCTGCTGTAAATAATGCAATATCTCAATTTCACGGCGGGTAAATTGTTGTGCTATTTTGCAATCTAACTGTTGTAAATTGGCAGTATCAATACGCATATTGGCAATTGATAGCACAGCATTCTGTTCCATCTGTTGCTGTGACCTTTTTAAGACACTTTCCACGCGCAACACGAGTTCTCTGACCGAAAAGGGCTTACTGATATAATCATCCGCACCTAAGGTCAATCCCGTAATAATATCCTGTTCCGATGATTTGGCGGTCAGCATAATGATTGGCTGTTGCAAATCCTTTTCCCTGATCTGGTTGCATATCGAAAAGCCATCAATAAACGGCAGCATGACATCTAATAGAATCAGGTCATAGTTTTGGCTTAGTGCCTTTTCCAGCCCTATCTTGCCATTCATGGCAGAATCAACCTGATAACCATGAAATACAAAAACATCCATTAAGCCTTGTAAAATAGCCTGTTCATCTTCGACGATTAATAATTTAGCTTTGTTTGTCATATTCAGAAATCAGAGGCAAAGTGTCATGGGAAGAGAAGCTTTGGTTCCGTAAATGCTAAGCTGAAATCTAAGCCCAGCCTGGCAAATCAAACTAAGATCAGTTTACTCTTTATCAATATGTTTTTTGTAAAAATCCTGTAAAAACTGGATATTTACCCAAAATATGCAGGTAGTGCTGGTGTAGTTTATCAAAAGGGCTTGTAATCTGTTATTTATGTTAAACTTAATTTGTACCCTTAAAGATTAATAATATTTAGAGAGAAAAGATGTTTTGTTACCATTGCCAGGAAGCTAAAAAGAATATTGCCTGTGATACCGCAGGGATTTGTGGAAAAAAAGCGGATGTTTCTAGCCTACATGATTTATTAACCTATGTTTTAAAAGGGCTTTCCTTTTATGCTGTTAAAGCTAGCGAATTAAAGATTGACGCGCCAAATATTGATAAATTTACTGCACGTGCCTGGTACTCAATGGTTACCAATGTTAATTTTGATGCCGCTGTATTTGTACAGTTAATTAGTGAAACTGTGCAACGACGTGAGCATTTGAAACATTTAGTGCTCGCTAAGGGAGGGGAATTAAATGAGACTGTGCCCGCTGAAGCACAATGGCATTATGAAAAAATAGACCAGGCTGAGTTTATCAAAAAAGGTGAAACTGTTGGCGTAATGGCTGACGGTGAACTGACTGGAGAGCCAGCAGATTTACATGCAGCAAAAGAAATGCTGATTTATGCTGTCAAAGGTCTAGGGGCTTTATTGGAGCATATTCAGGTATTGGATATTTTTCAGCCCGGATATTATGCTTTTATGCATCAGGCTGTCGACTTTAGTTTGCATAAAGATGCTAGTCTGGATGATTTATTGGCAATGAACTTTAAATGCGGTGAACACGGTTTAGAGTTGATGGGGCTATTAGAAGATATTAATTGTAAAAAGTTTGGTCAGCCAGAACCTACGACAGTGCATATAGATACCTGGGATAGACCGGGTATTCTGGTGACAGGGCATGATTATCAGGATTTGCAGGATTTATTAGAGCAAAGTGCTGGGACTGACGTGGATATTTATACGCACGGTGAAATGATTGCTGCTCACAGCTATCCGGCATTTAAAAAATATTTTAATCTAGTCGCCAATTATGGAGGCGCATGGCAGGATCAGAAAACTCAATTTGGTAAATTTAATGGCCCTGTTTTAGTCACTAGCAATAGTTTCCAGCAGCCTAAAAAGGGTTATATTGATAAGGCGTATACTTCGGGGATGGTCGGCTGGCCTGATATTAAGCATATAGATAACCGTCGCCAGCATGAACAGAAAAATTTTGCCGAGATTATTGAGCAGGCGAAACAATGTGCAGCACCGACACCTTTGGCAGAAGGCAGTGTTACTGTCGGTTATGGCCGCGAGAGCTTATTAGCATTAACAGATAGCATTGCGCAGTCTATTCAGGCAGGTGAGATTCAACATATCATTGTTTTGGCAGGATATGATGGGCGACATAAAGAACGTCGTTATTACACGCAATTAGTCGAAGCTTTACCTGCAGATACCCTTATTTTAACGGCGGGTGATACCAAGTATCGCTTTAATACTCTGGATCTAGGTGAGATTAATGGTATTCCGCGCCTTTTAGATGCCGGACAAACGCATGATTTCTATGCTGTCATGCGCTTTTTAAGTCATTTACAAAGCAAGATGCAGTTAGCGCACTTATCTGATTTACCGCTGTCTTTTAATATTGTCTGGTATGAGCAGCAAACCATCCTGATGATGCTGGCTTTATTTGCTCAAGGGATTAAAAATGTTTGTGTAGGCCCAACCCTGCCGCCTTTTTTTAGTGCTGGAATTTTAGAAAAACTGACTGACACCCTGGCTATTAGAGGCATTGATACGCCGGAAAATGACATTGCTACGATGTTAGAAGAGAAGCAGGAAGAGCAAGAAGAGAGTGTTGTTGAAGAAATTTAATTTTACCCGCGCACAAGAAAGTAGCGTGATGAGTCTTGTCTGCTTCTGCTGAGTTTAGAACCTCGGTAGAATGACATTATGTTAAAGTTAAGCCTATTTTGCTACAGCATAGCATTGTTGATACTACTGCCTGTGCAGACACTACGCGCTGAACAGGTGAGTATCCCCGTTGTATTAGACTATCCAGTGCTGCAACAAATCATGCTGAATGAAGTGTTTACGCAAGCTGAACACAGCCTAAAATACGATTTTGATGCTGGTGAGTGCAATACGATTACTTTTTCAAACCCTGACCTAGAACATGAAGCACAGCAATTATTAATTCAGGTCAAAACACAAATCAGGCTTGGCCTTTCCTTGGGTGGTGGCTGTACCACTGTAACCCAGTGGCAAGGTTATAGCGCCTTACTTAGCAAGCCATTGCTAAAGCCAGAGCATCCTTTGCAAATATTCTTTAGCACTCAGGAAGTGCGCCTGTTTAATGCACAAGGCGTACGCATACATAATCAGTTGCTAAGCAATGCCATCGAGGCGCAGGTAGAGCCAATCATGACGCAATTCAAGGTTGATTTAAGGCCAGCAACACGTCAAACAGGCGACCTTTTAGAGGCCATGCTGCCAGACCACTCAGCACAGGCGGTACAGGGGATAGTTAATTCATTGCAGCTTGCGAGAATCGGGGTGACTGAGTACGGCCTGGGAATAGATTTAAACATTGAGTTACAAAAAACGGCGCGAGTGAAAAAAACAGAGGCCGTATTTTCAGAAACAGAATGGCAAGCATTTAATACCCAGTGGCAACAATGGGATGCTTTTTTTACCTTTATCATTAAACAACTGGCAAGGCAGACAAAATCAGCAGAATTGCGTGACACTTTGCTGGATATTTTATTAGATACTCGCTATCAAATTCAGGCAATACTAAGACAGCATTCAAACCCCGCACAAGACCCGGTCAAAGCTTTATTTATCCGCAGTTGGCAACAATTACAACCCGTTATACAGCAGATTAGCCTAGAGGCTGATAGCACAAAAATACTGCCTGTTTTTTCTTTTATGACAGCAGGGAATGCATTACAGACGTTAGAAAAACTAGGGCCAGAATTCGGTCTGGAGATTTCGGTTGATGGCTTACGTCGTTTAGCCCGTCTATTGAATCGGAAAAACAAACAGCCGTTACAATATATGAATGCGCAGGACCCTGACTTATTGCGATTATTTAAGCTGAATACAATCGAAAAGTCGGAGCCCATAAGCTGGAATTTTAACCCAATATCTGCCGCTCAGGCAGGAAGCAATGTTCAGCGCTTAAACCACTGGCTGCCTACGAAAAGTGAAATACCCGTGTATTTAGAGGATATTAGAGCATTGATTTTGCAGCAGCTTGATAAGGGTCAGACATTAAGCCCCGAGTACAGGAAGATATACCGACAACTATTACTGACGACAGCTTGGCAGGAGAGTTGCTGGCGGCAATATGTGGTTAAAGAGCGTAAGCTTGTGCCGTTATCCTCAACGACTGGCGATATTGGCCTGTTTCAGATTAATGGAAGGGTGTGGCGAGGTATTTATGCAAAGCATAAATTACGCTGGGATATTGCTTATAATGCACAGGCCGGAGGCGATATTTTGTACCGCTACATGACGCGTTATGCGATTAAAAAAAAGGAGCATAAACGCCCTGGGGGATTAGATAACCTGGCACGCTCTGCCTATTCAATGTATAACGGTGGCCCTGCCCGGGTTGCCAGATACCGGCAAACTAAAGGGATTCCTGTATTTCACAAAAAAATTGACCAGGCCTTCTGGGAAAAGTATCAACAAGTCAGGCAGGGAAAGGAATATGCTGTTGCTCAATGTCTGGGTGCGCCTACATTGGTAAGTCCCAGTAAAAGCAAGCCCACAGCAGGTAAAGCAAAAGTACCAGCAGCTGACCATAATTTTACGCTGCAATTAGCGGCGCTCAGCGATAAACAGGCCGCAAAAAAAATGCGCCAGAGTTTTAAAGTGGCTGGAAAATATCAATATTATGCCATTAAAAAAAACCGCAAAACCTTATATTTACTGACCTATGGTAACTTTGCTACAAAAAATGCAGCGCATAAGGCAGCGGCTAAATTTACCACGGTAAAGCCCTGGGTGCGTAATTTTAAAAGCATTAGGCAGGCGATGTAAGGTTTAAATTGTCTGCAAAATATGGGAAGTCATTATTAAACAATTTCTTAGGCTAAATAAATATTAGCACTGATGCTATGATAGTTTTAAATTTAGATATGCGGAAAAATTATGCAACAAAATAGCGTAACAGAACAAATGACCCAGGCTGGGCAAAAAATTGAACATGACTCCTTTGCCATTGTTGATCAGGAAGTAGGCACACATAAGTATTCTGCTGAAGAATGGAATATCGTGCGTAGAATGATCCATGCAACGGCTGATTTTGAGTTTAACGGCCTTACCCGGTTTCATCCCGAGGCAGTGTCAGCCGGCTTAAAAGCGATTAGTCAGGGGAGCCATATTATTGCCGATGTCGAAATGATTTGTGTGGGCTTATCTAAGCCTCGATTGAGTCATTTTGGGGTGACGACACATCACTATATTTCGGATGCTGATGTGATTACGCAGGCAAAAGCCGAAAATACGACACGAGCGGTACAGGCAATGCGTAAAGCACAGCGTTTAGGCTTATTAGATAATAGTATTGTTGCTGTTGGCAATGCTCCGACGGCCTTACTGGAAGTGGTACGTATGATAAAAGAAGAGGGGCTGCGTCCGGCACTTATTGTGGGTATGCCTGTCGGCTTTGTATCTGCCGCTGAGTCAAAAGATGAAACTGCCTTGTTGCAGGATATTCCCTGGATTATTACTCAGGGGCGAAAAGGTGGCTCTACGCTGGTTGTGGCGGCTATTCATGCCTTGTTAGCACTTGCCGAGCAAGCTAGTAAATAAGATTAGGTGGGGGAATTTCATGCACCATCGCTCTAGGCATTCTGGTGCATGGAATCTCTCTGGCTTATTTACACTGCGGATTTTTCCCTTTAGCTAATGCCGCTTTGCGCAATTTCAGCGCGTCTGGCATTTGTTTCTGCAGGTCACTGATACGCGTTTCATGGGAGGGATGAGTGGACATAAACTCAGGGGGTGTTTGTCCGCCTGCTTTGCCCATATTAATCCAGAGTGCTACGCTTTCACGTGGGTCAAAGCCTGCCTTGGCCATTAAATCTATACCGTAAATATCTGCTTCAGACTCATGAGCCCTGCTAAACGGCATGATAATGCCATATTGTGCCCCCAGCCCTAATAAGCCCATTCCGGTTTGGCCTAATTCTGATTCAGGGCTTAGAATGGCCTGAGTAATGGATAAACCCTGACTAACTGCCGTTTGTTGGGAAACGCGTTCATTACTGTGGTTGGCTAAAACGTGAGCTACCTCATGGCCTAATACCGCAGCTAGCTGATGTTGATTCTGCGCAATTGCCAACAGACCGGTATGCACACCAATTTTTCGGCCGGGTAGTGCAAAGGCATTTGCCGAGGGTTCTTTAAAGACGACAACTTCCCAGTCGCCTCCGACTTCATTGGTAATCGCTGTTGCTACACAGCGTACATAAGCATTGATTTTTGGGTCTTGTTCAATGGGCAGGTCTTTTTTCAGGCTGGTAAAGGATTGTGCCCCCATTTGATCCATTTCACCGCTAGACATCAGTAGTAGCTGTCTTCTTCCTGTTGGGGAGGTTGCACAGCCTGATAAAAGCATAGCAAACAGAGTGATAGTGAACAATTTTTTTAGCATGATCTTGGTGATTTAATGATTTTTATCAGAGTATACCCGAGATTGAACGGCATAATAGTTAATTATGCTATAGTCTTGCTGTGAAAGAAATCTTATTGGATATGCTGACTTATGTAGGAGGGACTTTACTCCACTCTACACATTGATATAGAGATTCTCAGATAAATAATTTCTACATTCCTTATTGATATGGCGCAAGATGCGCTTTGTGCCTCAGCACATCCTATACAAGTTTATAATGATTTAAAGTGGAAATTTAATTTCTGAAAGTCTATAGATAATATGCTTTATGACACCTAAAAAAACCAAAGGCACACGCAAAGGCTATACCACAGGGGCTTGTTCTGCAGCGGCTGCTCGAGCAGCGACTTTAGGGCTGCTGACAGGTAAAGTGCCCGCGCAAATAGAATCTTTATTGCCCAATGGTCAGCGAGTGATGTTTGTTGTGCATGAAGGCTCGGTGACTGAGTGCTACGCCCATGCCGTGATTATCAAAGATGCTGGCGATGACCCTGATTGTACCCATGGCGCACATTTAACAGCCGATGTACGTTTAATAACGGACTGCGTAGATAAGGTGCAATTAAAAGGGGGGGAGGGTGTCGGTACTATTACTATGCGTGGTTTAGGCTTAGACGTTGGCGGCCCGGCCATTAATCCTGTGCCGCGAAAAAATATAGAGGCCAATATCCGTGAGGTTGCCAGTGAATTATTGCAGGCGCAGAGCCTGGAAGTCACTATTTCAGTGCCGGGTGGTCAGGATATGGCGAAGAAAACCCTGAATGATCGCCTGGGCATTATTGACGGTATTTCAATTTTAGGAACGACGGGTATCGTGCATCCTTATTCGACAGCAGCTTTTCGTGCCAGTGTTGTGCAAGGTGTGGAAGTCGCTGCCAATCAAGGCCTGCATGCGGTAGTATTGACGACGGGGGGGCGTACTGAAAAATTTACCATGCGGGAATTAGCAGATTTAGACTCCGCCTGTTTTGTGCAAATGGGTGATTTTTTGGGTCCTGCACTAGATAGTGCGCAACAAGTGGGCATTCAACAGATTATTATTGGTGGGATGGTCGGGAAATTAACCAAAATTGCGCAAGGCGAGGTGATTACCCATGCGCGGCGCAACCCGGTCAATACGCAGTTATTAGCAGATATTGCAGCACAAGTGGGTGCCGATGCGTCAGCTTGCGCAGAAATAGCGGTGGGCGAGACGGCTAGGTTTGCCGGGGAACGTATGGATGAGTTAGGCTTGGCGACAGCCTTTTATAAAGCTTTATGCACGCGCGTGGTCACGACGCTTGAAGGTCGTTATCCCGGTATCTTTAGCTATCGAATATTAATGTGTGATTTTGAAGGAAGAAAGTTAGTAGATTATGGCGAATAAGTGTCAGGTTATCGGGGTACTGGATAACGGCCTTGAGGGGCTATCCGTTACAGCATTGGAGGCGCTGAATAATGCCGCTGTAGTGATTGCTGCAACGCGTGTATTAACGCTGTTTTCAGCGGCAATCAATGCTGCAGAGTGTAAAGATTTAACAGGGAATTTAGGCAAGGTGCCGGAATGGATTGATAGCGCTTTAGCGCAGCAAAAAAAGGTGGTTGTTTTAGCGACTGGTGACCCTTTGTGTCATGGTATTGGCAGTTTTTTAGGCAAAAAACTGGGTGCTGAAAAATTGGAAATTATACCTAATGTATCTACCATTCAATTAGCCTTTGCAAGTATAGGAATGGCCTGGCAGGATGCAAAAATCTGCTCGGTGCATCATAAAGATGCCGGAGAATGGCAAGCGGGTTCTGGTGCTGAGCATGGACTTTATGCTTTATTACAGGCTATTAATCAACATGATAAATTAGCGATTTTAACCAGCCCCGAAAATAGCCCGGCACGGATTGCACGCATGTTGGTGATGCAAAATATGGCTGATTTATTTACCATGGTGGTTGCAGAAAACCTGCTGTGTGCCGATGAAAAAGTCTTTCAGGATTTAACGATTACTGAATTAGCCGAACAAGTCTTTAGCGGTAATGATGTGGTTATTTTAACGCGTCATCAGGCTAAAAAGCCTGAACTACTTTTTGGCTATGCCGATGAGGCGTTTAAACAGCGCAAACCCGATAAAGGTTTAATTACCAAGCGTGAAGTACGTGCCGTATCATTAGCCAGAATGCAGTTAACAGCGACAAGTATCGTCTGGGATATAGGTGCGGGATCGGGTTCAATAGGCATTGAAGCGGCAAAGTTGTGCGCTAAGGGTCATGTCTATGCGGTGGAAAAAAATGCGGCTGATTTTGCGATTGCAGCTGAAAATGCGCGTGACTTTGCACTGCATAATTACACCTTGATTGAAAATAAAGCGCCTCTGGGTATGGCGCACTGGCCAGCCCCAAATGCTGTCTTTATCGGAGGATCGGGCGGTGAGTTGGCTGAACTCATTACGCTTTGTCTGGAAAAGCTGCAAACAAATGGTTGTTTAGTGATGAATTTTGTAACCTTAGAGAATCTAAATACTGCATTGGAAACATTAAAACAAAGTACTGCCTTGTGGGATATAACGCATATGCAAGCATCACGCAGTCAACCTATCTTACATATGAATAGAATGCGTGCAGAAAACCCTGTCTGGGTAGTGAGCGCACAAAAGGTAGAACAATCATGACAGCAACGTTATATGGTGCATCCTTAGGGCCTGGCGACCCTGGTTTAATTACCCGTAAAACCTGGGACTTATTACACGCTGATGCAGACTGGACTTACCCAGTCAGAAAAAAACAGGGTGAGAGCTATGCCTTGAATATCGTTTTGGCAGCAGGTTTAACGCCGCCTGAAAACAGTACACCACTTATTTTTCCGATGACGCATGATCGGGAAATATTAGCCAGATACTGGTTACAAGCGGCTCAGGAGGTTGTTAGAAAATTACAGGCAGGGCGCGATGTGGTTTTTTTAGTTGAAGGTGATGCGTCAACCTATTCTACTTTTCAGCACCTGGCTAAAACAGTGATAGCTCTGGACAGTACTGCACAAATAGAAACCGTTGCTGGGGTCAGTTCATTTAATGCAGCTGCCGCGCGAGCCAAAATGCCTTTAGCTGATACCGATGATACTGTCGCGATTATTCCTGCGGGCTATGGTATTGAAATGATTGAAAATATGCTGCATGATTTTGATACCTTGGTATTATTAAAGGTTAAACCCTTACTTGATGATATACTTACTTTATTAGAACGTAAGAACTTATTAACTAAGGCCTGTTTTATTGAAAAAGCAGGCTCTAGTGAAGAGCGTATAGTTCACGATGTTCTAAGTTTAAAAGGGCAAAAGGTTAATTATCTATCATTGCTAATGATACATAATTCCCATAGAATAAGAGGGGAGATGATCCGCGGTTGTCGGAAAAAGTAACTCCCTATACATAAGAATAAAAGAGGATAAAATATGACTAGTACTCAGAAATTAATGGCTGCCGTTGTAGGTGTTTTTGTAATAGGCTTTTTAATGGTCGGTGGCAATAAAGAACAGACCAATG
>WTCN01000073.1 GCA_013138555.1 Methyloprofundus sp.
CCAATACCTTCGCCAAAATGAAAAAGTAGCTATTATTCGTGTAATTTTAATTTATAAGTGATTGATCTATATAGGTCTGAAATTGGATTTTTTGACCAAAATTTAAATTGGCGAAGGTATTGTTTACCTAAACCTTAGTTAATAAGCCATAAATGAAACAGAGTTTTAATGTCTATCGCTGTAAAATAAGCCTTTTGCCACTGCTTATTTTTATTTGTCTACTTGCCTTATTGCTACGCCTGGGTTTTTGGCAGTTGAGTCGTGCAGAAGAAAAACGGGACTTTTTGGCTAATCAACAAGAGAAGATGCAAAGAGAAACGCTTCCCATAGCCAAATTATTAGCGGGCAATCAAGAGTTAAGGTATCGGCGTGTATTATTGGAAGGTCATTATGATGTCGAACACCAGTTTTTACTGGATAATCAGTTTCATAATGGCAAAGTGGGCTATTTTGTTTTAACGCCCTTTATCCTGGCTGCTGATGGGCAGGTGGTTATGGTTAATCGTGGCTGGGTCGTGATGAATAAAGATAGAAATAAGTTGCCAGATATAGACTTTAAGCCAGTACAGGGAATGCAAACTATTGCTGGTATTATTAATTATTTTCCACAAGTTGGATTGATTTTGGAAGGTGCAGATGAGCCTGGGAATGGTTGGCCATCTGTAGTACAGCTGATAAACCCTCTGAAAATTAAGCAAAAGCTGCAACAGCCAATTCTGGATTTTCAGGTACAATTATCGACTGAACAGCCGAGTGGTTATGTGCGGGAATGGAAAATCAATACACGTATGCCGCCTGAAAAACATGTTGCCTATGCATTTCAATGGTTTGCATTGGCTGTGACCTTAACTTTTTTAGCCTTTTGGCTAAGTTATAAAGCATATAAAAATGACTGATCAAAAAAAGAAAAACCAACGTACGATTATTATTTTAGCCTTGATGACGCTGATTCCCTTCTCATTTGCTTGGTATTTAACCACCGATAAAGATTTTCGCCCAGGATCTACCAATAAAGGCGATCTTATTATTCCGCTGATTACCACAGAGCGAGATGAACTAAAGGGGATTGATGCTTTTTCCATTAAAAATTTGGATGAATTAAAAGGTCACTGGGTTTTATTAAATGTGATTCCGACTAAGCAATGCGATCAAGTCTGTGCGAAAGCGGTTCATGCTAGCAAGCAAATACGCTTAATGATTAATAAAGAGCTTACCCGGGTAAGGCGTGCGGTCGTTATTATGCACGGCGAGCAGCAAGTCGATTATCAAGATTGGAAAGCGCAAGGTGATCAGTTATTAAGCTTAGACTCTGTTGAATACCGAAAATTACAAGAGCCAAGAGTGCAAGTTGAAACCTTAGGAACGGCTAAAACAGAGACGAAAGTTATTTGGTGGAAAAAGGATTATCGTTTAATTAAAGTTAAACCAGAGCTTGCTTTAGCTGAAAAAATCAAGCTGTTATTAGGTGCGGATATGGTGGAAGGGCAGTTGATACTAATGGACCCTCTAGGTAACTTGATGATGCAATATAAATCAGGTTTTGATCCTTATGCAGTCAAGCGTGATTTAAAAAAATTACTTAGAATTTCTCAAATTGGGTAAACAGACATGTTCAGAATTTCCTCCTTTTTAGTTTGTTTTTTTACTTTACTGACCCTAGTGTCGGGCACATTTCAGCGTCTTTCACCTATTGAAATCCAGTCCTGTACTGATTATGTCAGTTGTACTGCGCAGATAAGTCAGATTTTTAATCAGGCAAATATAAGCCTTTATGATATTGCATGGCTGACACACTCTTTGAGTGCGCTGGCTGTTGTTGTGTTTGTCGCTGTGATGTTGCTTACCAGTTACTGGTCTAGTTCATCACGTGTCGCATCTGCTATCTGGAGTATTGTTCTGGCGAGTGTCGTTGGTCTGCAGATTCAGCTAGGTATTTATCAGCAGTTGCTGGCAACTGAGGCATTGAGTCATGTTGTACATTATTTATTAACTGCACTGGTTTTATTTATTGCATTTCATATTTATTTACGCAGCAAAACAACCTGGATGAGGCGTAGTGATCACGGTAGCTGTGCGCTTGTATCCAGTGCTATTTTTCTATTAGGCTTACAGCTGATTTTAGGCACCTGGCTTGCAGCAAATAATGCCGGAATGGTTTGTGGTGAGTTTCCGCGTTGCCTAGGGTCCTGGTGGCCATCTGCCGATTATCAATACGGGTTTAATTTATTTTCACATTTGTCATTTAGTGCGAAAGTTGCTGTACACTGGATGCATCGGGTGTCCTCTGTTGTCGTGTTTGTTATTCTGACATGGGTAATGTTGCTGGCAACAGCAAGTCGAATAAAACAGGTGCGCTGGGCCGGGGCGATTGTTAGTGCATTATTGCTGCTACAGGTTGGTGCGGGTATTGCGCTGGTTAAACTGGCCATGCCGGTCTGGTTTGTGGTTGTTCATAGTCTTACCGCTGTTGTCTTGATGTTGCCGTTGCTTGCGATCAGGTTTTATACTAAATATCAGACCTTAGATGAGCAAGCCAGTGAAATGGCAGGTCAGCAAGTTGAGCCTTCGCCGGTCATAGAGGTGCTTGATCAGCAGCCTATGACAGCTGAAGTTGCCAGGCAGTTTCCCCAGCTTGAGCAAGTCGAGTCGGACTCTTTATATTTACGTTTAAAAACTCAGCTGGGTAAGACACGTACAGGTCTCGGTTCGGTATTATCCGTTGTTGCCTTAGGTAATAGAAGCATTGATCAGGATTTATTGGAAGAGATAGAAACAAGTTTATTAATTGCTGATGTTGGCATGGAAGTCACTAGCAGTATTATTGCTAAGCTTGAAGAGAGTGTTGAGAAACATCAGTTACAGGATGTCAGTGCCTTACAGGCTTTGTTGAAGCAACAGTTACTGGAATTACTGGAACCTGTCAGTCAGCCTTTAGTCATTCCTGAAAAGCAAGGGCCCTATGTTATTCTGGTTGTAGGGGTCAATGGTGTGGGTAAAACAACCACCATTGGGAAGCTGGCACAAAGAATACAGCAGCAGGGGCATAGTGTTATGCTAGCGGCCGGGGATACTTTTAGAGCGGCAGCTGTTGAACAATTGCAGGTATGGGGAGAGCGTAACCAGATTCATGTGGTTGCACAGCATACGGGTGCTGATTCAGCATCGGTTATTTATGATGGGGTACAGTCTGCACAAGCGAAAGGTATCGATGTGTTAATTGCGGACACCGCAGGGCGATTGCATACTAAAGCCAATTTGATGCAAGAGTTAAGTAAAATCAAACGGATTATGACCAAGTTAGATGAGACTGCACCGCATGAAGTATTATTGGTGCTGGATGCAGGTACAGGACAGAATGCACTGTCTCAAGCCGAGCATTTTAATAAATCGGTCGCTTTGAGTGGTATTGCACTGACTAAGCTGGATGGTACGGCTAAAGGGGGGATGATTTTCGCTTTAGCTAAACAGATCGGTGTGCCTATCCGTTTTCTTGGTGTCGGTGAAGGTATTAATGATTTACAGGACTTTAATGCGGAGCAATTTATTGAAGCATTATTTGTAACAGACTAGAGTCAGGCAAAGCCTGACCTCCAATTGTCCCGTTTAAAATTAATAGCCGGGCTATTTATTTCTTTGTCTGATATTAATTATGAAGGCTGACTTATGCTGATTTTTGATCGTGTGTTTAAGCGTTACCCAGAGGCTGGTGATGCACTCAGTGATGTGAGCTTTCATCTTGAGAAAGGTGACATGACTTTCTTGACAGGTCATTCTGGGGCAGGTAAAAGTACATTGCTTAAGCTGGTTGCAATGATTGAGAGATCTTCTCGAGGCCAGGTATTGCTTGATGGACAAAACCTGAGTCAAATACGTGAGAATCAAATCCCTTTTTTACGTCGTAAACTTGGGCTTATTTTTCAGGATTATAAACTACTGGTTGATAGAAGTGTCTTTGATAATATTGCCTTGCCCTTGCTAGTCACGGGTATGGGGCAATATGAAGTGGCACGTCGTGTGCGTGCAGCATTGGATAAAGTCGGTTTATTAGCTAAAGAAAACAGCTATCCTCTGGCTTTGTCAGGTGGTGAGCAACAACGTATCGGAATTGCACGAGCGGTGGTTAATAAGCCTGCCATTATTCTGGCCGATGAGCCAACCGGAAATCTGGATCCCGAATTATCTGCTGAAATTATGCTTTTGTTTCAACAGTTTAAACAGGTAGGTGTCACTGTTCTGATTGCAACGCATGATATAGAGTTGATTAACAGTTTTGATTATAAGGTATTGCAACTAGAGCAAGGGCGACTTATTAACTAGCTGTTCAGGAATGTCGTGATAAAACTTAAAATAAGCACAGAGGATACGGAGAGGAGCAGGGTTTTTAGTGTGAAAGTTCTGTGCTCTCTGTGGTAAAAATGTTAAATATTTTAGGCTCACTTACTTAGTCAAAGCTTATGAAATCAGTTAAACAGAGCAAATATGTGCATGTTAAGCAACATAAGTCAGCAAGACGCGGGCATGATAGTCGTGTTTTCAGTTGCCTAAAGCGGCATAAGGCTATATTGGTTGCCAGTCTATTACGCTTGTTAAATGCTCCTTTTACCTCTGCTATGGCTGTAACAGTGATGGCAATAGCAATTGCTTTAGCAGGGAGTTTTTACGTCTTAGTCAGTAATGCGCAGCAGCTGCTTAGCTCTTTACAGACTGGAAACCAGATTTCCTTGTTTTTACATGAGCAAGTAAGCGACCAGCAAGCGGGTAAATTAGCGCAGCAACTGCGGGCTAATCAGGCGGTAGAAAAGGTTACCCTGATCTCTAAACAGCAGGCATTGGCAGAATTTAAGCAATATAGTGGCTTTGGCGCAGCCTTGGCTGCATTGGAAGGTAACCCGTTGCCCGCAGTTCTTCAGGTTTACCCGAAAGAGACAGTGAAAGAAGCCTATCAGTTAAGGCAATTAGTAGCACAAATGCAGAATCAGCAAGCGGTTGATTTTGCCCAGATGGATATGGGCTGGGTGACGAGGTTACAGTCGATTATGCAAATAGCCAATAGAGTGGTGATGCTTTTGAGCGCTTTACTTGCTTTGGCAGTGGTGTTTATTACCGGAAATACGATACGCTCAGAGTTACAGGCACGACATGATGAAATCGTGGTGACTAAGCTGGTGGGTGGGACCAATGCATTTATTTGTCTGCCTTTTTTATATACTGGTTTTTGGTACGGAGTTATCTCAGGCGTGCTGGCTTGGGGAATTATTTTTTTGATGCTTATTATGATTGATGCGCCTTTAGAGCAATTATCCCTGCTTTATCAAAACCAGTTTCAATTACACTTTTTGAGTATTAGCGAGTCCACTTTGCTGCTATTAGCTTCGGCAGTGCTCGGCATCATTGGTGCATTTGCAGTTGCAAACCATCAGCTAAGGACACTAAAGCCTGAATAGCAGGCTTTAGTCTGTTACATTGTATGACTTGATGTTACCGTATTTTATGTCAGGAACTGAATAATTACCAATAGCCTTGTTTTTAAACTTTGCGTCCTTATATCTTGTAAAGCAAGCTAATTATCGGTAAGGTACTGTATAAGACATTATTAGGATAAGTTTTAGGCTGAACACAACAATAACAAGAATAGGGAGGGACGTATGCCAAAAGGTCAGAATCTACAGGATACTTTTTTAAATACGCTAAGAAAAGAGCATACGCCAGTATCGATTTTTTTGGTTAATGGGATAAAACTACAAGGACGTATCGATGCATTTGATCAATACGTAATTATGCTAAAAAATACTATGGTACAAATGGTGTATAAACATGCTATTTCTACTATTGTGCCGGGTAAATCTATTAATATAATCAATAAAGAGAGCGAATTTGAGTAATTTGATTGTCTGTGAATGCAAGGAGATAGACCTTGTTTGACCGCCCAGAATCAGGCGAAAGAGCTGTTCTTGTCCATATTAATTTACATGCAGGGCAAGAAGATTTAAATGAATTAAAAGAGCTGGCAAGCTCTGCAGGGGCAGAAGTCGTCCATGTTTTAACCGGAGCCAGGCGTAATCCAGACCCTAAATATTTTATTGGCTCTGGAAAGCTGGAAGAGTTAAAGGTAGCGATAGAAGAAACAGAAGCAGATCTGGTATTGTTTAATCATGTCTTAACCCCTAGTCAAGAGCGTAACCTTGAAGCCGCTTTAGAGTTTAGAGTGGTTGATCGTAATGGCTTGATTTTAGATATCTTTGCCTTGCGTGCCAAGACACATGATGGCAAGTTACAGGTTGAATTAGCACAATTAAACCACCTTTCT
>WTCN01000167.1 GCA_013138555.1 Methyloprofundus sp.
ATACTAATCTCATCAAAATCAGCTGAACGATTTTGGCGTTTTAAGAAATTTAATAAATCTTTCAAGAGCTTGTCCCCTTATATGTTATCTGGCTAGACCAGAACTCATTAGTCATTACAATTTTTAAATGCACTATTGCACTTCAATATTAATTGCTAATGAGCGAATTTCTTTTAATAGTACGTTAAATGATTCAGGCATGCCTGCTTCCATTTGGTGATTACCATCCACAATATTTTTATACATACGCGTACGCCCCGTGACATCATCAGACTTAACCGTTAGCATTTCTTGCAAGGTATAAGCCGCTCCATAAGCTTCCAGTGCCCAGACCTCCATTTCTCCAAAGCGCTGCCCACCGAATTGTGCTTTACCCCCTAATGGCTGCTGTGTGACTAAGCTATACGGCCCTGTTGAACGTGCATGCATTTTATCATCCACTAAGTGATTCAATTTAAGCATGTGCATATAACCAACCGTTATATCACGCTCAAACATCTCTCCCGTTAAGCCATCGTATAGTTTAGTTTGACCACTTTCAGGTAATTTTGCTAATGACAACATATGGCGAATCTCAGCCTCACTAGCACCATCAAATACAGGTGATGCCATCGGCACTCCTGCCACTAGATTCTCTGCCATTTCAAGAATCTCTGCATCTGAAAAAGAATCTAAATCTTCTTTTTTACCACTAGTATTATAGATTTTATCTAAATAGCTACGTATATCTGCGACTGCTGAATTTTTTTCTAGCATCAAGCCAATCTGATAGCCTAGCCCTTTAGCAGCCCAACCTAGATGCGTCTCTAATACCTGCCCGACATTCATTCGAGAGGGTACACCCAATGGATTTAAAACAATATCAATAGGCGTTCCATCAGCAAGATACGGCATATCTTCAATAGGGTTAATACGCGAGATAACCCCTTTATTACCATGTCGCCCCGCCATTTTATCACCTGGCTGAATACGCTTTTTAACGGCTAAGTAAACTTTAACCATTTTTAACACACCTGGTGCTAAATCATCACCTGTGGTGATTTTCTTACGCTTAACTTCGTATTTTTCATCAAACTCTTTACGTAGCTTGATAATCTGCGTGCCTATTGCTTCAAGCTGGACATTTAATTCTTCATTCTCCATCTTGATCTCAGCCCAGTCAGAACGCTTAACACCATCTAAGTACTCCTGAGTCAAGACGGTCGATGCTTGCAAGCCTTCTGGTCCCGATAATGCTTTTTGCCCAATAAGCATATCTGCAACACGCTGAAAAATATCTTTTTCAACAATGGTCAGCTGATCATTTAAGGCTTTTCTAAAGCTATCACACTCTGCATTTTCATTCGCTAAGGCACGTTGATCTTTTTCAACACCATCACGCGTAAAAATTTGCACATCAATCACTGTCGCGCGAATACTACCTGGCACTCTTAAAGAGGTATCTTTAACATCCGCTGCTTTTTCACCAAAAATGGCACGCAGTAGCTTTTCCTCAGGTGTCAGTTGCGATTCACCTTTAGGCGTCACTTTACCGACGAGAATATCGCCACCTTTAACTTCAGCCCCCACATAAACAATTCCAGAGGCATCTAATTTAGACAATGCTTCTTCACTGACATTCGGAATATCAGCCGTAATTTCTTCTGGGCTATGCTTAGTATCTCGTGCGATACAGGTTTTTTCTTCGATATGGATAGAGGTAAAACGATCTTCCTTAACCACACGCTCTGAAACTAAGATAGAATCCTCAAAGTTGTATCCATTCCAAGGCATAAAAGCAATCAGCATATTCTGCCCTAGTGCTAATTCACCTATGTCTGTAGAAGGACCGTCCGCCATAATATCTCCAGCAACAACAACGTCACCAGGTCTCACTAAAGGCTTTTGATTAATACAGGTATTTTGGTTAGAACGTACATATTTAATTAAGTTATAAATATCAACGCCAACCAAGCCTGCAACTGTTTCATCATCATTGACACGCACTACAATTCTATTCGCATCCACGGTTTCAATAATACCGCCACGCGTGGCCACAACCGTTACCCCTGAATCTTTAGCAACCGTGCGCTCCATTCCTGTTCCCACTATCGGCTTCTCAGCTCTTAGCACAGGGACAGCCTGACGTTGCATATTTGATCCCATCAAGGCTCTGTTCGCATCATCATGCTCTAAAAATGGCACGATAGAAGCCGCCACCGAAACAATCTGTTTCGGTGAGACATCCATATAATCCACATTCTCAGAAGAAACCAAAGTAAACTCATCTTTATAACGACAAGACACTAATCCTTCGACTAATTTGCCATTCTCATCCACTGGCACACTTGCCTGTGCAATAACAAAGTTACCTTCACCAATTGCCGATAAATAATCGACTTGATCTGTAACAACACCCTTTTCAACTTTTCGATAAGGCGTTTCTAAAAAACCATATTCATTCGTTTGCGCATAAACAGCAAGCGAGTTAATCAAACCAATGTTTGGTCCCTCTGGCGTTTCAATCGGACACACCCGCCCATAGTGAGTAGTGTGTACATCACGCACTTCAAAACCGGCACGCTCTCTCGCTAAACCACCCGGCCCTAAAGCCGAAACACGGCGCTTATGCGTCACTTGCGATAATGGATTATTTTGATCCATAAACTGTGACAACTGGCTAGAACCAAAAAATTCTTTAACAGCTGCCGAAACAGGTTTTGCATTAATAATTTCTTGTGGCATCAAGCCTTCAGAATCAGCTAGCGTCAAACGCTCTCTAACCGCACGCTCTACTCTCACTAAACCCACTCTGAATTGATTTTCAATCATCTCACCGACCGATCTTACTCGGCGGTTTCCTAAATGATCAATGTCATCAACAACTCCGTTACCATTTCTAATATTAATCAGCTCTTTTAAAACTTCAATAATATCTTCGTTACTTAAAGTTCCCGCACCCTCTGCATCAGGAATCCCTAAACGACGATTAAACTTCATTCGCCCTACTGCTGATAAGTCATATCGATCATCAGTAAAGAATAAATTTTTAAATAGGTTTTCCGCCGACTCTTTAGTCGGTGGCTCACCAGGACGCATCATACGGTAAATTTCAACTAAGGCTTCTAAGCGGTTAGTCGTACTATCCAAACGCATGGCATCAGAGATGTAAGCACCTCGATCCAAATCATTAACAAATAGGGTCTCAAGCTCTGCCGTACCACTATTAATCAACGCCTCTAATAATTCTTCTGTAATTTCATCATTAACATGAGCCACTAACTCGCCTGTCGATTCATCAATGATATTCTTAGCAATCACGCTGCCATACAGGTATTGCCTAGGAACTTCTAGCTCCTGAATTTTTGCTTTTTGCATCTGCCTAATATGCTTAGCAGTCACACGTCGCCCTTCTTCTACCAGCACTTTTCCATCAAACGTAATATCAAAAGTAGCAATCTCACCTTTTAAACGCTCAGGAATTAAATTCAATAAGATTTTATCTTCGCTGATTGAATATTTATTCGTGATGAAGAAAATGCTCAACATATCTTCATTATCGTAACCCAAGGCACGCAACAAAACCGTGGCTGGGATCTTACGACGACGATCTATACGTACAAAAACACAATCTTTATGGTCAAATTCAAAATCTAACCATGAGCCACGATACGGAATAACACGTGCATTCAGCAGTAATTTACCAGAAGAATGCGTCTTACCTTTATCATGATCAAAAAATACGCCAGGGCTGCGATGTAATTGCGAAACAATCACTCGCTCAGTTCCATTGATAACAAACGTTCCATTGTCTGTCATTAAAGGCAGTTCGCCCATATAAACTTCTTGCTCCCTGATATCCTTAACAACTTTAGTACTACCAGGTGCATCTTTATCGTAAATAACTAAACGCGCAATCACACGCAGTGGTGCAGCAAACGTTGCTCCACGCTGTTGACACTCGCGCACATCAAAAGCAGGTTCACCTAAACGATACTTTACATACTCCAAAACGGCATAGCCAGAGTGACTCTCAATAGGGAATACACTGGAAAAAGCAGCGTGTAACCCCATATCTTTTCTTTTTGCTGGTTTAATACCTGTTTGTAAAAAACTCGCATAAGATTTGATTTGAGTTGCCAGTAAATAAGGTACTTCTAGTACTTCATTTGCTTTTCCAAAATTATTTCTGAGGCGTTTTTTTTCAGTAAAAGAGTAAGCCATATTGCTTCCTTATCCTTTGTCTAGTGTGTGTTTCTGAATTCAGTGCGTTATAAACAGTAAAAGGCCGGCGACTACTCAAGTAGCCACCAGCCCTAATTACAGGTACTGCTTATGTGTATATCAAAATTATTTAATTTCGACAGTAGCACCTGCTGCTTCTAATGCTTCTTTAGCTTCTTCTGCTTCAGCTTTGCTAACACCTTCTTTCAGTGTTACTGGGCAACCTTCAACAGCGCCTTTAGCTTCTTTTAAGCCTAAACCCGTTAATGCACGAACCGCTTTAATTGCTGATACTTTGTTAGCACCAAAAGATTCCATAACAACATTAAATTCTGTTTGCTCTGCTGCTGCGCCTGCTGCATCGCCTGCTGCTGGAGCTGCCGCAACTGCTGCTGCAGATACGCCAAATTTTTCTTCCATTGCAGAAATCAAATCAACGATTTCCATAACAGTCATGTTAGATACTGCTTCCAAGATATCTTCTTGTGAGATAGCCATTGTTTATTCCT
>WTCN01000200.1 GCA_013138555.1 Methyloprofundus sp.
TTTATTCGCTATCCAGATAACGGTTTTACGTAAAAATTTAGGAACAGGCTTATTAATTAAAGGAATTTCCAGAGGGCCTAATAAAAAGACGAAAAAGCAACGCGTGTTGTTTTCATCAATAGGTGTCATAAACAGCCAGTGTAAATATTTATCGGCTGTATTAGAGCCTTGATAAGGGTATTGATACCATAAGGTCATATTTTCCAGGCCTTTACCTTTTTTCTCCCCCGCTGTCTTCACCGCACTACTTTGGCT
The DNA here is from genome assembly GCA_013138555.1 of Methyloprofundus sp. Lineage (GTDB taxonomy): Bacteria > Pseudomonadota > Gammaproteobacteria > Methylococcales > Methylomonadaceae > Methyloprofundus. The sequence continues at coordinate 256 of WTCN01000200.1, forward strand.
CATATCCGTTTCGTAATCAATCCATATCGTATCACCTTCACGACGAGAACCTAATAAATGCGGGTTAGTAAAGGGCTTGAATTTGCGGTGTAAAAAGGCATGGTTAAAGTCACATACATTCTCTAGCATCATGCTGTAATGTGCTTTTAATTTGACATCAATAGGGATGAATTCCCAGGGCTCTGCTTGATCCAGTTGTGGGATTGCAGGGATTTTGACGGTTTCCGATAGCGCGGGGTCGCCAGGAAATACCCAGATTAAACCATATTTTTCCTGTACCGGATAGGAATTGACCTTGATATTTGGTAAATCACTTTTTCCCTTGCCTTTACCGAGTTCATGAGAAATGCCGGTACATTTGCCGCAGCCATCAAAGTTCCAACCATGATATTGGCAAATAATTTCATCACCTTCAACAATGCCTGAAGTTAAGCGTAATTGGCGATGAGGGCAGCGGTTTTCAATCGCATGGACTTTTCCACTTTCACCACGAAATAACGCAATAGGGCTTTTCCAAAAAATAACCTCAAGCGATTTACCTTTTTTAAGGTTCTTGCTTTCTTCCATGGCATACCAGTAATTACCACTCTGGCCCATTGTGCGGACTAATTCGCGGCGGCTTTTAGGTTGTTTTTCTTCAGTGCTCATAATAATTCCAATAATGACGTAATTTTTTTGAGGTTATTGTAACAGGAAACATGTTTTTATTTGTTAAAAATAGCAATACGTACCATCACTAAAAAACCTTTCAGTTTTTGTAATAAACTGGCTTCCGGGCGCAATTTTTCATGCCCGGGAAGAGGGTGTCCTTTCGCCAGTTTACCAATTTTTTCTTTGACAGCCGGATCCAGTTTGCCTGCTGCAGCAAGCTCAAAGAATAAGGCTTTGGTATTACCCAAATCAAAGAAGTCCCGTTGCCATTCCCATTTGAAATCACCGCCATAACGAAACCATGAACCACCGATACCTTCAACGGTATAGTGACTGCCATCTTCTCTTTTCGCAGGAGAAACCTGTGTCCATAAACCGATGACTTCGCCCTGTTTTTCATCTATCAGAATTCGGTGATAGGGGTATTTCCATTGCTCAAAGCCCTCCATTTGTTCACCTAAAGCCCATTTTTCAATCTCTTCACGGTTCCGTGCAACGAACTCTTCATTCGGACCAATATTCCAGCGATACTCTGCATCATCCGTATACATCGCTCCTAAATATTTAGGCCAGTCGCTATTGATCTCGGCCTGGCGATTCGCTTCTAGCCAACGCTCCACCATTTCTTCTAGTTCTGCTCTTGGGTATGCTGCCATATTGATTCCTTAATCCTGTTTGATTTTTATTGCGCCAGTTGGGCAGTAGCGTGCTGCCGCTTGTGCTTTAATAAGTAAGCTGTTGTCCGGTGTTTCCTGTAATACCGTTAGCGTGCCTTTGTCGTCGACCTGAAAAACCTGAGGGGCTTCAGCCATACAGTTGGCATGCCCCTGACATAAGTCAAAATCAACCTCTACTTTAAAACAGTTATGTTTGCTGACTGTCTCATTAACGTTGTTTTTGCTTGTCGTGGCTGTTTGCTGGATGGTATCACGTTTAGTATAACGAACCATGCAGGGAGATCCTGGCTGCACCACCATTTGTTTGTAATCGTCTTGATAGCTTTCAGGAGCGTCCACTAATTCAAATTTATAACGACGTAAAAGAATTGCATAAATCGCTTTTAGCTGTAACATCGCAAAGGCATTCCCGCTACATTTATGCCGTCCACCGCCAAATGCAACCCAGCTAAACGGCTTTGCATCTTCCTGGCGTTCTTCGGTAAAGCGGTCAGGATCAAATTTTTCCGGATCAGGAAAAATTTCAGGAATACGGTGTGAGACTCGTGGAGATACGCAGACATACTTACCTGCTTTAATCACATAGTCTTTAAAGTGTAGGTCTTTGGCGACTTTACGAATGAGCATAATTAACGGTGGATGCAAGCGTAATACTTCTTTAATGACGCGTTCAAAAACCGGAATTTCACGTAAAGACTGGAATGTGACCTCACCTTTATGCCCATATAATGCATCAAACTCCTCAAGTACCCTATCCATTTCCTTGGGGTTGCGAGCCAGTTCTAAGGTGATCCAGGCGGCTGTTCCAGCAGTTGTGTGGTGGCCTGCGAATAAAGTCCCAATCAGCATGCCAGTGATTTCATGTGGTGAGAGAGCACTGCCATCTTCATATCGCGTATCAATAAGCATCTGGAAAGCATCATCGCTTTTTTCTTCTTTTTTGGCGCGTTTTTCGATAATTTCAGTGACCAGTTCCTGTAGGCGTACACGGGCTTTATCGCGGCGACGTAAAATAGGGATTGGTAGGTATGGAAATATAAAGGCAAGCGGATGCATGCCGTTTTCTAAATCATGATAAAGATGAGAGAATTCTTCATTCAGTTCATAACGAAATTCATCGCCCAATAAACAATGACTGGAGGTATAGATCGTCAATTGCTTCATAAACTCTAGTAAATCAACTTCGCCAGACTCTCCCCAGTCTTTAATGGCTTCTTCGACTTCCTGAACAATGATTTTTGAGTAGGTGCGCATGGGTTTGTCACGCAATACCGGCATGAGCATTTTTAATTGCTGATCTTTGATATGCGGTGGCGCATCAAAAACCACCCCTTTACCAAAAATAGGGGTCATTACCTTATAGGCTTCATTCTGGTCTAACTGATCGTCAGGGGCACGAAAGAAAGCTTCATTACCTTCGGGGCCAGTGAGGAGAATCATTTGTTGGTGAAATAAACGGAATTCCCCAATTTCACCAAGCTTGCTTCTAAGCAGGCTCATATACTCGTATGGATTTTTACCGAATTTGAGCATATTTCCTATCAGAGGTAGGGCGCCCGGCATTTTTTGAGGTTCTTTGCTAGTCGAAGTTTGCTTTGCAGTCATAAAAGGATTCTCTTGCTAGAATTTTACTGATACCAGCCTATTGTCGATAAAGCAATAAACTGTTTCAGAGTGTTGGGTAATTTTCAGGATAAATCTTGTTGATTTTACGCTGTGCTTGCATAATGTACAAACTATCTTGTAGAGAAAATGATTAGAATAATGTGCATTGCGAGTAATACACTTATAATTATTATGGTATATTTTGTTAAATGTCATTCAGGTTCAATTAATAGGGGTAATTAATGGGTAACAAAGAGTTTGAAGCAAAGAGAAAAAAGAAGTTTTTAGTCCAGTCTGCCATCTGGTATGTATTTTTAGCACTATTAACATACTTCCTGCCTGAGGTGATGTTGTTTTATGTGCTGTGTGGTGCTTATGATGTCAGTCGTAATAGTCATATCGATGGGCGGATGTTGTATCGGTACTTTTTTGGTAATGGTGTCCCCACATGGGGCTTATCGCCGTTTAATATCTTGATGGATATTATTACCTTGCCATACATCAATAAGAAAATATATCAGTTAGAGGATTTGCCTGAAGAATGCCAGCAGGAGATTAAAGAGCTAATAGAGGTGGTTAAAGCTGAAAATGTGGTTGATGAATTATCCAGTCGTGCTGAAAAAATCAGAAGAAGTATGATTTTCTTTAAATGGTATGGTAAAAATATTGACAATTTTTACACTGTTCCTGCCTTTCATAAAGAGTATAAATATATCAGAACAATCGGTATCTCGACGTTTAACAAAAAGGAATCAACGGATGAGCACTACGGGCCATTAAGAACGACGTTAAGAGTGCTTTATAATATTAATGATATTAACAGTCAGGATACTTATATAAAGGTACGTGACGTAGAAAACCATTGGTGTGAAAGTAAAATGTTTATTTTTGATGATACTTTATCGCATCAGTCCTTTAATCAGACTGATGAAGCGCGTTACTGTCTGTTTGTTGATTTTGTCAGACCGAGTAAATGTCATTTTGTGATGGATTTATTTGTTAAACTTGTCGCCACTATTATGCAAAAAATGAATCATATTTTTTATAGTAGCTGGGTGCCGTTGAAATAAAGGTTTGTCTACTGGGTTTGTTTGGTGAAATATTGCCGTTGCAAACTGCGACAATATGTCGCGCGTCAATATGCCACATTTTCAGTTGTCTGCTATTTCGATAGAATAGCCCCAACTCCTAAATAAACAATCTTACCTCCAAGTTTAGACTGTTGAGTTTTTTTAATGCGCTTAGCTGCCAAACCAGTTAAGCGCATTTTTTTTGCCTGAAACTTTCTGACTTTATTAAGCTCTTGCTCGGTATCCCTCATGCTTTCCCTTTCGGGTGGGCATAGGCAATCAACGACAAGGGGGTGCCCTTACAAAATACCTGTAGGTCTATGAAAGCAATGTTTAATCTGCGAATAATTGACCATTATAATGTGACACGGTAAAATTATCGGTTGTTTGATTTAGGCTAGGAAGGCTTAATCAAGTACTTGAGTGTCAAGTACCTTAAATATTATTTTACAGAAGTAGGAAGCTATATAAATGAGTCATACCTTATATGAAGCAAACGCGCAGCGTGTACAGCGCTGTGAACTAGCCGTTCCAGGGTCAAGCCCGGAAATGTTTGAGAAAGCATTAAACAGTGGCGTCGATGTTATTTTTCTTGATCTTGAAGATGCTGTTGCACCTGACGATAAATTACAAGCCCGTAAAAATGTGATTAAAGCCATTAATGAACTGGATTGGGCGGGACATGGCATTACCGTTTCTATCCGGATTAATGGCCTGGATACGCAGTATATGGTGCGGGATGTGGTTGATTTAGTCGAGCAATGCGGCGAGAAAATAGATACCATTTTAATTCCTAAAGTAGGTGTCTATAGCGATGTTTATATGGTTGAATCAATGCTTAACCAATTAGAAATGCAGCAAGGCATGACTAAAAAAATTGGGATCGAGTGTTTGATTGAAACTGCTTTAGGTATGGCCAATGTTGAAGATATTGCTAAGCAAGGTTCAATTGGCGGACGTTTAGAAGCGCTGCATTTTGGTGTTGCTGATTATGCCGCAAGTAATCGCGCAAGAACAACCAATATCGGTGGCCTGAATCCTGATTACCCAGGGGATCAATGGCATTTTGCTATTAGTCGTATGACGGTTGCTTGTCGTGCCTACGGCTTACGTGCAATTGATGGACCTTTTGGTGATATTAAAGACCCAGAAGGTTTTAAAGATGCAGCGAGAAGAGCGGCAGCACTTGGGTGTGAAGGAAAATGGGCCATCCATCCATCGCAAATTGCGTTAGCTAATGAAGTGTTTACGCCACCTGCAGCAGAAGTGGACAAAGCAAAACGTATTTTAGTCGCGTTAAAAGAGGCGGCAGCACAAGGTAAAGGCGCAGCCGCATTAGATGGGCGTTTAATTGATGCAGCTTCTGAAAAGATGGCGAATAATGTGGTTAATGCCGCTGCAGCCATTGCAGCTAAAGCATAGAAGCAAATAGTTATAGAGAGAAAGGTCGCTTATGCGGCCTTTTTTGGTTAAATTTTAAGTTATTTTATAAGGGGATGCTATGGATATTCATGAGTATCAGGCAAAAGAAATTCTAGCGGGTTACGGTGTTAAAATTGCGGAAGGTGGATTAGCATATAGTCCAGAAGATGCGGTACAGCGTACCAGAGAAATTGGTGGCAACGTCTGGGCGGTTAAAGCACAGATTCATTCGGGAGCACGGGGTAAAGCTGGCGGGGTTAAGATTTGCTTTAGCCATGAAGAAGTTGAGGCTGCTGCTGATAGTATGCTGGGTAAGCGTATGGTGACTCATCAAACTGGCCCAGCGGGTAAGATATGTTCGCGCTTATATATAGAAGCAGGCACAGAGATAGAGAAAGAGCTGTATTTCAGCTTTTTGGTTGATCGTGCACATGAGCGTATTGTGATGGTGGGGTCTGCTGAAGGTGGAATGGAAATTGAGGATTTGGCTGAGAATAATCCTGATGCGATTAAGAAAATTCATATCGACCCTGCAGTGGGTTTGTTAGATTTTCAGGCACGCAAAATGGCGTTTGCTCTAGGGCTGGAAGCCTCACAAATCAGTCATGCGGTTAAATTCATTACCGGTTGCTACCGTGCGATGCGTGAACTTGATGCCAATATGCTGGAAATTAACCCTTTAGTGGTCACTAAAAGTGGCGAGTTAATTGCCTTAGATGCAAAAATGGGTTTTGATGATAATGCGCTATTCCGTCGCCAAAAAGTCGCTGAATTACGTGATAAAACGCAGGAAGATGCGCGTGAAATGGCGGCAGCTGATCGTGGACTAAGTTATGTTGGTCTGGATGGTGATATTGGTTGTATGATTAATGGCGCGGGTCTGGCTATGGCAACTATGGATATGATTAAATTAGCAGGTGGAGAGCCCGCTAACTTTTTGGATGTCGGTGGGGGCGCTTCACCTGAGCGTACTGAAAAAGCGTTTCGTTTGGTACTGGCAGATGAAGGCGTTAAAGCGATGCTGGTTAATATTTTTGCCGGAATTAACCGTTGTGACTGGATTGCGGAAGGGGTGGTACATGCGGTTAAAAAAATCGATATGAAGATTCCTTTAGTGGTGAGACTATCGGGAACGAATGTCGAGGAAGGCCGTAAGATCATTGCTGATAGCGGATTGCCAATTATTACTGCAACTACTTTGGCAGAAGCAGCTGAAAAGGCAGTTCAGGCACGAAATGAGCAAGTAGCGAAAGAAGGAGCGGCATAATGGCGATTTTAATTAATAAACAAACGCGCATGATTGTGCAAGGTTTTACCGGTAAAATTGGTACTTTTCACGCACAGGATATGATTAATTATGGTTCTAATATTGTTGGTGGTATTACGCCGGGTAAGGG
>WTCN01000314.1 GCA_013138555.1 Methyloprofundus sp.
AACAGGCTGATGCGCTTGATAAACTGGAAGGTTTTGCAAGTTTTTATGGTGCTGATTTTTATCAATTGCCACGCAATACCCAGAAAATCACCCTGGAAAAAACAGACTGGCAAGTGCCTGCACATTATCCTGTCTCAGAAAAAAACCAGCTAACACCGTTAAAAGCAGGCGAAACATTACACTGGAAATTGAAAAGCTAAACGCATAAGTAGGGTGGGCAACGCTTCTCTGCCCACCTTATTCAGGTAATAAGGCCACCTTCTAACTTATTCTAAATCCAAATCTTCCAGATCTAAATCCAAGTCTTCCAGATCTAAATCCAAGTCTTCTAATTCATCTTCATCCAGATCATCAAATTCCAATGGCTGTGCAGCACCATCACTGATCAAATAATCCCTTTGCTGCAAATAAGCAGAACGAAAAAATATATAACGATCCATTGCCGCTTCCGATGCCACCGCCTCTGCACCTAAAAAGTCTGCACGTACATCAATAACTTCCACTGTCCGTAAGCCTACCGCTGCCCAGCTCACCCAGTTATTTCCAAACAAGAAAGTATAGGTAAGTGGGTGTAAAGCAGTATCACCTATATAGCCCCCAACCCCTCTGACAGAACTAGGTCCATAAAAAGGCATAACAAAATAAGGACCTCTAGGTACGCCCCAGACAGCAAGGGTTTGAGAAAAATCCTCGTTATGTTTAGGCAAGTCAATCATTGTGGCAACATCGACCAGTCCAGCAATACCTACCGTACTATTCACTAAAAAGCGTGCGCCATCCATACCGCCTTGTTTAGGTTTAGCCTGTAAAAAATCATTTACAGTCACACCTATATCTTTTAAATTGGAAAAGAAATTACTAATACCAACATCGACAAACTCAGGAGTCACCCATTGATAGCCTTTGGCAACAGGTTTTAAAATATATTTATCGACCTCATCATTGAATGCCAATATATCCCGGTTCATTCCTTCCCACGGGTCAACGGGGTCAGGGTGGGGAACGGTAGTGCATGCTTGTAATACACTCAAACAACCCACACCTATAATAACCTTAGATCTTCTTACTTTATTTAACATTACTCGCCTAATTTACTAGCAAAAGTTTATCCATTCAAAAACTTCGCGTAACATACCATATTTTTCTCAGCGATTTAATATTTAACACCATGGAAATAGTCAAGCACCCATTAAACGAACGATTTAGAGGCTACCTACCTGTGATTGTTGATATAGAAACAGCGGGCTTTGATGCTAAAAAAAATCCGCTATTAGAAATCGCTGCCGTTATTGTTGAATATGATGACCAGCAGGAACTAAGGATTAGCGAAAGCCATGCTGCACATATTATTCCCTTTGAGAATTCAACTTTAGATCAGGCTGCATTAAAATTCACCGGCATAGACCCATACCACCCCTTTCGTATGGCGGTCAGCGAAAAGGAAGCATTAAGCAAATTATTCAAACCTATCAAACAGGCGGTCAAGCGCAATCAATGTAGCCGCGCCATCTTAGTCGGGCATAACCCCACTTTTGATATTACCTTTCTTAATGCAGCCATAGAGCGCACAAAGATAAAGCGCAGCCCTTTCCATCCATTCAGTAGCTTTGATACAGCAACTCTAGGTGGGTTAATGTACCAGCAAACGGTATTGGCCAAAATAGGCAAAGAGGCAGGCATGGAATGGGATAATGAACAAGCGCATTCAGCGCTGTATGATGCCAGACAAACAGCAGAAATTTTTTGCAAGATTGTTAATCGCTGGAAACAGCTGGAAGCATTGGACACAGGGGAGTAGGATTTTTAGTTCCGTAGGTTGGGGTGAGCTTGCGAACCCCAACAATCAATAGCTTACCTAGCCTCAATTGTTGGGGTTCATGCTTCACCCCAACCTACGCATAATACTTTCACAGCCTCAAAGTTAACCAAAAAAAGCTGTCAGTAAAAGCTGTTTAAATTACTCATTATATTTTCCACTTTCTAGATTTTTTTTGATGTGCTTAGCACCTATCACCGCCAAAACAACAAATGCCCCAGGGGTTACAATTGCAGCGGCGACTGATGCAGAAATTTTTAATTTCTGCTGTCGGGTGCTAATGAGACTGGAGCTGCTTTTTTCGACTGGATACCTAAGCGCTCCGCATGAATGGCATAGAGGATATTCCTTTTCTTCCGTAGTACCACAAAAAGAACAATTTGACATAGGCTACACCGTAAATTAATACTGATATTTGCATAATAGCAGAAAAGTACAATGTTACAAGTTCAGCATTTCTATAAACAGAATTTATTTACCTGAGAAACGAAGCACATCCTATATTACCTATATTTTTAATTAATTGTACGCTCCCCCCGTCAACTGCTCAGGCAAAAAATCATCAACCCGAATCGCATTAAGCCGCGCTTCTTCAGCATTATGAATTAATTCAACATCCACTTTGCTGATGATATTTGCCTGCAACGCTTGTTGCAACACACTGCTTAAACTGCCTTTAGGCAAATCCCCTTGTTTTTGAGCTGCATGTAATCTGGCCTCAATTGGAGCAGCCAGTAATACTGCTTTAAATGCTACTTCTATCCTGCCGGTTGCATCATCAGGGTTTACATTAATATAAATACCTGAAGTCAAACGCTCCCGGCTAGCAGTATCATTTAACAGTAGCTGAGTCAATTGTCCAACAAGCCGGTCCTGAGGAGGCGAATAAGGCTTCCCCAATGGAAACAACACAGTACGCAATAATACCGCTGGAATACGCGCCGGTAGCAGCCAGAACACTGCCAGTAAGGACTGTTGGGCGCGGTGCAGACTATACTGGCAGGCCCAATGTAAAAGCGGAATATCGTCCTCTTGTGATCCCTGATTTTCAAAGTGTTTGAGTACACACGAACAGAGATATAAATGGCTTAATACATCGGCAAAGCGCCCTGAGATTCTCTCCTTGCGTTTTAAACTACCGCCTAAAGAAAGTAAGGCAAAATCAGCAGTCAACGCGAAACTATTGCTAAGCCGGGTGAGCTGCTGATAATAGCAACGCGTGGTTTTATCACCGGGCGTTGTGCTGAAACGTGCATTACTCAACCCAAACCAGAATCCTCTGCCCAGGTTACTCAGAAAAAAACCTATATGCCTGCATAATATGCTATCAAATTCCTGTAAACCTTTAAGCCGATCCGCTTCAGCTAAAGCATTCATTTCGCTTTGCACAAAGGGATGGCAGCGTACTGCTCCCTGACCGAAAATCATCATGCTACGGGTCAGAATATTCGCGCCTTCCACAGTAATTCCAATGGGGATAATCTGATACAGACGACCGATATAATTTGCCGGGCCTAAACAAATACCAGACCCTCCCTGAATATCCATGCCATCATTGATAATACGCCGCATGCTTTCGGTTAGCTGGTATTTGACGATTGCTGAAATCACCGAGGGTTTATATCCATCATCTAATGCAGCACAAGTAACCTGACGTGCCGCGTCCATTAAATAAGTTGTTCCCGCCATACGCGCAAGTACCTCTTCGATACCTTCGAAAGCACCGAGAGGTAAATTAAATTGAGTACGAATACGTGCGTATGCTCCCGTGTTACGGCAGATAAACTTTCCTGCCCCGACACTGAGTGCAGGCAAGGATATAGCTCGCCCGGTTGCAAGACATTGCATTAGCATTTTCCAGCCCTGCCCAACCTGTTCTGCCCCACCAATCACCCAGTCTAGCGGGATAAAAACATCTTTTCCCCAGTTTGGACCATTCTGAAAAGCAGAATCTAATGGAAAATGGCGCTTACCGATGGAAACACCTACAGTATCAGTCGGGATCAGTGCAAGCGTAATACCTAACGCTTCTTTGTCACTTAATAAATGCTCGGGATCAAAGAGTTTAAATGCCAAACCGAGGACCGTTGCCACTGGCCCCAGAGTGATATAACGTTTTTCCCAGTTTAAACGAATACCAAGTTGCTCTTTGCCTTCAAATTCAGCGTAACACAGCACCCCGGTATCAGGCATTGCTCCCGCATCACTTCCAGCCTGAGGTCCTGTTAGTGCAAAGGCAGGAATTTCAGCACCTGTCGCCAGACGGGGTAGATAATAGTCTTTTTGCTGTTCGCTGCCGTATGCCAATAGTAATTTAGCAGGCCCTAAGGAATTAGGCACCATAACGGTGACAGCCGCCGAAGTACTGCGACTGGAAATTTTCATGACAATCTGGGAGTGCGCATACTCGCCAAACTCCAGGCCACCATAATGTTTAGGAATAATAATGCCACAGAATTTGTTTTGCTTGATAAAGTCCCATACTTCAGGCGGCAAATCACGGCGCTTATGAGTAATATCCCAGTCGTCCAGCATGGCACATAAAGTTTCTACAGGACCATTGATAAACGCCTGCTCTTCATTACTTAAACGAACGGCAGGCAGGTCTTGCAGCTTTTGCCAGTCAGGTTTGCCGGTAAACAACTCGGCATCCCACCAGGTATCGCCTGCTTCCAAAGCCTCGCGCTCCGTTTGCGACATTTTTGGCAAGGCTTTACGCATTTTATTAAATAGCGGTCGAGTCAGGAGATTGCGCCGTATGGGTGGAAAACTCAAACCGACAATCCCGATTAAGATCGCAAACAAGACTTTTTCTGGCATAGGATACTCCTAATAAATTAATTCCTCAGCGGTTTGCCGGTTTTCAGCATATGTTCCAGTCGAGCCAGCGTACCCGGCTGTTGTACCAGATTTAAAAAGCCTGCCAGCTCCAGATCCAGTATGTTCTGCTCAGTCAAAGGCAGGGTAATATCAGTGTCACCCCCAGTTAACACCCGTGCCAGTTGTTGCGAAATTTCAACATCATAATCCGTTGCTTTACCCGCCTTATGTAGCGTATCGACAGCGATAGCAAGGGCTGACCAGGCACTTTTTCCAGGCAAGAAATAAACCGGCTCTTCGGGTGTCTGGTAATTTTGTGCCAAAGTCAAAGCACGCCTCTTGGCATCAGCCAGTAGGCGTGATTTATTCATGCTTATGCCATCGCCTTTTGCCAGATATAACAACTCTTTCGCTTCCTGAGCCGATGTCGACACTTTAGCCAGCCCTATGGTTTCAAATGCCTGAGCAATGGGCGGCATAGGCCCGCCTGGACATGCCGGATTCTCCAGCCAGCGTCTTAACAACTCCTTACAACCACCCCAGGCGGGCACCAGCCCCACACCAACCTCCACTAAACCTGTATATAATTCAGCATGAGCCTGAATAGCATCGCAGTGCAGCAGTATCTCGCAGCCACCACCCAGTGCCAAACCCGAAGGCGCAGCGACGACCGGAAAAGGGGCGTACTTTAACGCCCGAAAGGTATTCTGACCCAGCTGGATAATCGACTTTACTATTTCCCAGTCTTGACTCAGCAGCGCAGGTGTTAACATGCTTAAATCTGCACCCGCAGAGAAATGCTCACCTTCATTATAAATAAGCAGTGCTTTGTATTCGGCTGAAACTTTAGCAATGCTTTGCTGTATTAATGCCATACTGTCAGGGTTCTGCGTATTCATTTTGCTATGGAATTCCAGACAAACAACTCCATCACCGATATCCCAAAGGCTGGCCGATGGGTTTTCTAATAAAGCAGGTTTTTGTAATTTAATATCACTAAGCAGCAAAACCCCGTCAGCACGATGTACTGGAAAGTAGCTACCCGTTTTATCTCGATATTGCGCTACACCTGCTGCGCTACGATATAAACTTTTAGTATTACTGATAAGCTCAGGCAAACGCTCTTGCTGTTGCCGCAGCTTTTCAGTAAACCACTCAATACCCAGTCGATCCAGTAATTCAAAGGGCCCATAGCGCCAGTTGTACCCCTGCCGCATAGCACTATCAATAGCATCAATATCATTTGCAATTTCGGGGATCAAGTCAGCAGCATAAGTCAATGTTGCCGACCATACCCGCCAGGCGTAACGACTTAGCTCATCATCCCTATCAAGAAACTGGCGCAAATCAGCGGGCTTATGCGATACACCGGCAATTTTAAATCGTTCACTCAGCCGATAATCCCCCTGTTGCAGATCAATTGCCTGTTTGATTTTAGCTTTACTATCAACTTGCAGACGGTAAAACCCACCTTTGCCTTTACGCCCTGTATTACCCTCTGCAATCATAGTCTGTAATAATGGCGGCACTTCAGCGATTACCTGCAAGCGATCACTGGCATTTAAAGTGTGTTTGAAGTTATTTAGAATATGTGGCATCAGATCAAGGCCGATAAGATCCAGCAAGCCAAATACACCTGTTTTCGGAATACCAAATAAGCCAAATGCTGCATCACATTGTTCAATACTCAACTTAAAAGAAATCGCTTCTAACACCGCTGTTTGCAGCCAGAATGTGCCCACGCGATTGGCAATAAATCCAGGGGTATCTTTACATAGCACACAGCCTTTCCCTAATTTAATATCAGCAAAATCTCTGACTGCTTTAAACAGTTCCTGGTCCAGTTTAAGAGGTGCCACTAACTCCAGTAAACGCATATAGCGCGGGGGATTAAAAAAATGAGTAATCATAAAGCGCCGCTTGAAGCTATCGGCTTGCTTGGCGGTCAGTATACTCAGTGGCAAGGTTGAGGTATTCGAGGAAATCAGCGTATTAGCACCGCAGATACGCTCAAGTTTCTGGTATAGCTGCTGTTTGATATCAGGGCTCTCAACGACCGCTTCAACCACCCAGTCCACTTGTGCCAGTTGCTCTAAATCATCTTCAATATTACCCGCTGTAATCAATTTAGCATTTTTGCGATGCATAAAAGCAGCAGGCTGGGCTTTTAGCATTTTTGCGATAGCCTCTTCGGCAATGATATTACGCCTGCTACTGTCTCTGGGGACAATATCCAGCAAATACACTGGAATACCGGCATTAGCAACCTGTGCCGCAATACCGCTGCCCATCACACCTGCACCAATCACGGCGACTTTTTCAATATTCATGACACAGCCTCCAGAATCGTTGCAATGCCCTGACCTCCTCCAATGCATTGAGTTGCCAAAGCAAATTGTTTATTCTTGCGCACCAAAAGGCTCGCCGCCTTGCCGGTAATTCTGGCTCCCGTCGCTCCTAATGGATGCCCCAGAGCAATTGCACCACCATCAATATTTAGTTTTTCAGCAGCAATCGGCAGCTCTTGTAATACCGCCAGGCTTTGTGCAGCAAACGCTTCATTGAGTTCGACTATATCCATATCAGCCAGAGATAAATTAGCTCGTTGTAACGCTTTTTGTATCGCCACGACGGGGCCGATGCCCATAATTTCAGGCTGACAGGCAGACACTGCTATTGATTTAATACGCGCCAGTTTTTCCAGTCCATGTTTATCGGCATACTCTTCACTGCACACCAGCACTGCTGCCGCACCATCCGTCAGCGGTGAGGAGGTAGCAGCGGTAACACTGCCCTGCGCTGAAAATGCAGGTTTAAGCTCGGCCATACCTACTGCGGTCGAATCGGGGCGTAAACAAGAATCCTGCTCTATACGCCCTCCTTTGCGCTTGATTATGGGAGTAATTTCATCAACAAATAAGCCCTGTTGCTGGGCTGCACACGCTTTTTGCTGACTAAGCAGTGCAAAAGCTTCCTGCCCCACACGAGAGATATGATACTTTTTGGCCAGATTTTCGGCTGTTTCACCCATGCTGATATAGGCTTGTGGATAGTGCTGATATAATTGCGGATTAGGTAAAGTGTTGAAGCCCCCCATAGGCACTCTGCTCATAGATTCCACGCCAGCACAAATAAAGGCGACTCCCGCATTCATTTGAATGGCACCTGCCGCAAAATGGATGGCTTGCATTGATGAGCCACAGAAGCGGTTAATAGTGACACCTGCGATACTGATCGGTAAGTCTGCCAAATAAACTACCAGCCGCGCCATATTAAGACCTTGTTCCGCTTCGGGAAAGGCACAACCCAGAATTAAATCCTCTATATCATTAGCATCAATCCCTGTTTTACTAATCAGTGCCTTGATAACTTGTGCCACTAGATCATCTGCTCTGACAGTCATTAGTTCGCCTTTGTTTGCCGGTGTAAACGGCGATCTTGCATAGGCTGCGATGACAACATTTTTCATGATACTGTCTCCTCTATTTTATTTTTTTCTAGTTTCCTTAGATTGTTTATTCAGCTCCTCATGGTCATGGTGTTGCTTTAAAAAAGCATCAATAACCCCCCATATATTGTCAATATTTTCCATTAAAATACCATGCTGCTTAGCATTGATAATATGTAATTTTTTTTGCGCTGCGCCGAGTTTGTCAAAAACGATTTCCGCACTCTGAATTGCTACCACAGGGTCCTGATCAGCATACAATAATAAACTAGGTGTTTTTATCTCCGGCAATACAGCTTCTATTTCCTGAACTAACAGACGTAACTCATACAAAGCTCTGACTGGCGTATTACGGTAATTAATATCAGGATGTTCCGGAATATTTTCTATAAAAGGTTTAACACCTTCAAATGATGACACCCATTTTACAAAGGTATTGGTGCCATGCAGCAAAGGAACAAGCATAAATGAGGCGTTAACAAACTTTACCGGCACCGAGACAGCGGTTACCCCGATGATGTCATCAGGGTTTTCCGCTGCCAGTTTAAGAGCCAATGCAGCTCCGGTCGAAAAGCCGATAACAAACGACTTAGAACAATGCACCTTGAGAATATTGAGACCTCTTTGCACGCTTCTAAACCATTGTTGATAACTTAATTCACGTAGCGCCCTGGGTGAAGTACCATGCCCCGGAATTCTTACACCCAGCACGGTAAACCCCTGCTCTGCAAGATAATGTCCGTAATCCCGTAATTCAGCAGGGCTGGCCAAAAGACCGTGTATCAATAACACCCCTAAACCATTTGCATTTTTCGGTTGAATAAAAAACGGAGCAGGATCAGCAGTCGCTGTTTCCTCAGGTATCATCTGTTCATCAGGCTCAATGCAGTACAGCTGTTGTTCAAAAGCCAGGCTCAGTTGTTCATCCTCAAAATGCCAGGCAGCTAACTGGCAAGGATCGATCTCATGATAGCTACGATTAGCCTGCATCAAGTGATCACGAATAAAACTTATCGGCTGGACTTCATTACTATACACAGCAATGGGATTTTCCAGGCGAATCTGGTCAAAATCATGATCAGCACAAAGTTTAGGTAAAAAATAATAGCATTCATCCTGCTCGCTAATGAGTTCAGCTTCTTTGGCAATACAGATAAAATGATCAAAGCGCGAGTTAATGCCATAAATTAAATCACCGTAATCATTAGGGTTTAACAAACTACGGTGTAAATGTATATCCGTGTTTTTCTGCAACGTTTTAATGGCAATGTACAACACTGTGTAAAATTGATTTTTTCCAATATGCTGCCGTTTTTCGCTGATAAGGCTCATAATCAGCGTAGAAGCCAAATGACTCAGATTTACCGTGACATTTGCATAGATTTCTTCCA
>WTCN01000280.1 GCA_013138555.1 Methyloprofundus sp.
CCGCTTTGGTTGAAGGCGTATAGATAGCTTCAGGGAGTTGTTGTGCCTGTTGCAGGTTTTTCGCTAGCTCAATACCACAGACACTGCCTGTTCTCTGGTAATCTTTCCAGCCGGAACCAATTAAATAGCCACGCACGATTGCTTCCACCGGGAGTGGGTTTAATTTTTTGACAATAATGCTACGGCCTTGTATCTGTGTGCGCTCCTTTTCATCAGGAACGACCTGTTCCAGGCTAAGACTGGCCAAATGATTAGGAATAATGTCTTGCATTTTCTCAAACCAGAAATTTGAGACAGAGGTCAGCACACGCCCTTTTCCAGGAATCGGGTCGGGTAACACCACATCAAAGGCAGATAGACGATCAGTTGTTACAATAAGCAGGTGCTTATCGTCCACATCATAAATATCGCGTACTTTACCGCGCGCACGTAGATTTAAATTAGAGATAGATGATTCAAATAAAGCAGTTGGAGCGTTCATATTATCTGACGAGTTTAAATAAAATAATGCACACTATTTTATATGAATAATCATCTTACTGGCGAAAATAAATCCACTTATACAAACAAAAACGCTGATACAGAACATATTGCTACGCAAAAATTTTGTATCAGCGGCTTTTTTATTTGCAGATAAATTAGACTAGCTTTGCTTTTTCTAGTTGATGCTTCAAGCTAGAAACCAGCTGCTTTATCTGCTTTATGGCAATACAATGAGTTGCTATGCAGCAACTGCCACTACGTAATCATACAGCCGCTTCTTTTTCCAGCCAGCAAAAACGCTATCATCGAAAGGTAGGTCATAATCAATTGCAAATTCATAACAACTTCTAAATAAGCGTGCCGTTCGGAAAGCATGCAGTTCATCATCAGCTGTAATCGTTTCTACATTGCCGACTTGAAATGTTTTGTTGCGGGATTTAGTATTGCATACCCAGAAAACAGTGTAACAAAGATAGCTTTTATCTTTTCTTCTATCATATTTAATGGTTCGTGAAACGCCTGTTAAGCCTGTTGTTGTCTTGTTTTTAGGTGGCTTCAGGAACCGGGTTCTACTGCCTTTCAGGACGACTAGCATCTGGTCACGCCAGGCAATAGCTGCGGCAATAGATTTGTTTCTATTGCCCCATAATTTATGTGAAAAGTAACGGCTATTCTCTTTTCCGCGCCGAACGATACGGACTTGATAGCCGAAAGCATCGGGTTCAGTAATATGTTTATGTTTTATCATAATGGGATTTTCTTGTTGTTTCTTATCAAGTTACAGTCAATTCCTTATCAGTTTAAAATTGATAAAAAATAAGCTTCCTTGCGTTTTTGAAAATTCCTGTTGATAATGTTATTTGGTATTAAATTAAAACAAATTTTATTTTTCATTGAATTTTTGTAACTTTGTGCTATGAGTTATTCATAGAGTCTTAAGGGTAACCTATTTCTCTATGTAAAAACAGGTATTTTTTTTAGTTTTGAGAAATACCTAGCATTTTAGTGTAGAATTCTTCAGATCCACCTTGTCGTGGGTACAATATAAAGATTTTTCTACATCAAAACACCAAGTTAAGGAGACACTTATGAGTGTATTAGTCGGTAAGCAAGCACCTGATTTTACGGTTCCTGCTGTTTTAGGTAATGGCGATATCGTTGATTCTTTCAGTTTTTCAGATGCGACAAAAGGTAAATATGCGGTTGTGGTATTTTACCCATTAGATTTCACTTTTGTCTGCCCTAGCGAATTGATCGCATTAGATCATAGAATGGATGACTTTACTAGCCGTGGTGTTGAAGTGATTGCGGTTTCAATTGACTCTCATTTCACCCATAATGCATGGAGAAATACAGCAATTAATGATGGCGGTATTGGCCCTGTTCGTTATACGATGGCTGCTGATATGGCGCATACTATTGTTAAAGATTACGATGTTGAAGCTGACGCACCTGCAGTAGCCTACCGTGGTAGCTTTTTAATTGATAAAGCAGGCATGGTTCGTCATCAAGTAGTCAATGACCTACCTCTAGGTCGTAATATTGATGAAATGCTACGTATGGTTGATGCTTTACAATTCCACGAAGAGCATGGTGAAGTATGTCCAGCAGGCTGGAATAAAGGTGATTCAGGTATGGATGCATCTCCGGCAGGCGTTGCTGCATACTTGAGCGAGAATTCTGACAAACTATAAGTCAGTTTTATTGCCGAGTAAAAAAGCGGGCTATTACAATAGCCCGCTTTTTTTATGCCTGAAGGCCTATAGGTATGGGCTACTTAACACCTAATTGAGCATTTTTTTTAGCCAGCATTTTTAATAGCTGTGATCGGGTAAAATAAACTGTAATACAGGCAATAAGAATAGCAATAAATGTTTCACCGATGAGTGTCATGGCGATAGCAAACCCTAAAACATAGCCAACTAAACCAACCACAGCCCATCTTATCCCATTTTCCCCGTTACTTTTTCCGGTTTGATAGAATACAACGGCTGTAATAATAGCGGCTAGCTTGATTAAAATTAACATTATTTACTCCTGTTTTGTTTGGCATGATAAATCATTTAGAATAACCAGATAAAGTGTTTTATTGAAAGCCTAGCTTGGTAACTTTTGTACACTTTAACGTAATTTTATGCTGTTGGCTTATTTTTTGTCATCAGTTATGCTACACGTAGTGAGTTATCGCAGAGAGCAGAGCTTTAATCATGCCGGAATGACGATGCACAAACTTACGGATTCATTGTAGCAAAATGTTTTTTTTAAGTGTTACCTTAACTATAAAGAGATGCAAATGGGAAAGTTAGCTAAAGTTATTTTGATATTTTTTTCTTCACTGCTCGCTGTTATTCTTGCTGCTGCCGTGATTATCCCCCTTGTCGTGGATTTAAATGATTATAAACCACAAATAGAAGCAGCAATAAAAGATAAAACGGGGCATTCTGTCACCATAGAAGGCGATTTAAACGTCTCTGTTTTCCCCTGGTTAGGGGTATCAACTGGAAAAATAAGTGTCAGTAATGCGCCGGGATTTACGCCACAAAATATTGCACTGATTAGCGAAAGTGACATCAAAGTAAAATTAATGCCACTTCTTTCCAGAAAAGTTGAGGTCAGTACTATCGTTTTAAAGGGCCTGGAACTTTATTTGGTCAAAAACAAGCAAGGTATCAGCAACTGGGGAGGGAAAAGCCAGCTCGAAAAAACGGCAGATAAACAAACGCAAGCCAGTACAGAAAAAGAGCAGGATAAAACAGAATTTGATATTAACGCTTTCACAATTGGGGGTCTGAAGCTAGAAAATTCTTTACTTAGCTGGAATGATCAACAAGCGGGACAGCATGTTGTGGTTAAGGATTTTAATTTAACTTCAGCTGCGATTGCTTTTAATCAGCCTATTGATCTTGAAATCGCGTTTTTTCTAGAAAATTCTGAACCGGCTGTCACAGAGCAGTTAGCGTTATCTACGCGTCTGATAATTGATGAAACATTACAAAAAATTCAGTTAAAAAACCTAAAACTGGATTCTGTCACTAAGGGAAAATCAATTCCAGGCGGTGTTTTTGATGCACAGTTGCTATCTGACATAGCTCTGGATTTACAGCAGCAAACCTTAGCACTTAAAAAAATTCAACTTAAGAGTAACACTATTGATTTAACAGGTGATTTAAAGGCGACTCAGCTAAATACCGAGTTGCAGTATACAGGTGCCATTCAGCTTGCAGAGTTTAGTCCAAAAGCATTGTTGCAACAATTGCAAATGGATATTCCAGAAACGACTGATAAGCAGGTATTACAAAAACTTGCCATGAACTTTGACCTGCAGGGCACAAAGAATTCAGTTGCACTGGATAATTTAAAAATCACTCTGGACGATACGAAGATCAATGGTTACACCCATATTACGCAATTTAAAAATCCGGAAATTGTATTCAATTTAGCCATTGATGATATTAATATCGACCGCTACAGTGCGCCTAAAAAAGAAAAGGAGGCGAAAACGCCTAGCTCCACTGCAACTAAAGTTACTACAGTAACGACATTAATACCTGTTGAAACAGTGCGTAAGCTTAATCTATCAGGTGATTTAAGTATCGCTAAATTAAAAGTAGCACAACTCAAAATGGCGGGTGTCAGTTTTAATTTGCAAGCAAAACAAGGTATTTTGCGTACTAAACAGAGCATTAAACAACTTTATAACGGCAGTTATAAAGGACAAATGACGCTTAATGCAAAATCAAACACACCGACTCTCGCCTTTAATGAAACAATGGCAGGTGTGCAGATTGAGCCATTATTAAAAGATTTGCAGCCGGATTCAGCAGCAAAACTAAAAGGGACCGCAAATATTACCGCTAAATTAAATGCACGCGGGAATACCGTGCCTGCTATTAAATCGACATTAGGCGGTAAGCTTAATTTTGCATTGCATGAAGGCGCTATTAGAGAGTTTAATTTACAAAAAATAATTGATATTGGCAGACAGGCTATCAAAGGCAAGGAAATGAAAGAAAGCTATGCCAATGAGCAAACACTTTTTTCAATTATTCAAGGGACTGCGACGATACAGCAAGGCCTTGTGAATAACCCTGATTTCCTGGCAGAATCACCAACAGTCGAAGTTAAAGGGAGCGGGACAGCAAATTTAGTCAATGATGCGCTGAACTATCAGATGGTCGCAAAAATAAAGCGGAGTGCTGATAAAAAAGCCAACAGGGTCGTTGACCGTCCCATTGCAATTAATGTTAATGGAACATTATCAGAGCCCCTTTATAAGGTAGATTTAACAGCGTTAGAGTCAATGCTGACCGAGAAAGAAAAGGAAAAAGTGGATAAATTTATGGATAAACGCGAAAAGGATATTGATAAAGCTTTGGGTAAAGGAAGTGGCAAAGCAGTGAATGAATTATTAAAAAGTTTTTTCTAAGAAATCAACCCTGATAGCGTGGCCATCATGCCACATAAGTATTATTGGAAAATAGAAAGATGTGAGAGTGTTTTTTTTACGTTAGAATGGAAATCGAAACGTAAACAGAGATGTAGTACATAGCAAAGAGCTGGCCATTACCTATGAAAAGAAAATACCTATTACTATTATTGCTTGGTTTTCATTTATTGCTGAGTGCTTGTACTGTCGCTTATAAAAGCACGGGGGATGTTCTCCTCGGCTATGCTGAAGATCAGGGTGTGCCCTATATGCTGGCGAGTAATGATGTCGCTCTGGGCTGCTCAATGGCTGAGGCTTTTACGCCATTTCTGTTAAGTTTTTCCAGAGTCACTACGCCACCTGATCAGCTTGCCATCCTGTTTTATTTAGTCGCTGGTAATTGCACAGAACTCAAGGCACAGGAGGAAGAACTGCGTTACTTACGCGCAATCTATGCAAAAAATTCTACCGAAGCTCAAGATGCACGCATTGCTCAGCAAAGATTATTGAGTCTCGCTGCGCGTCGTCAATTAAGCGGTTATTACTCTCTTATTGTCGCGCAGACAGAACCTGGTGGTCGCTGTCCTGATTTCGATTCTGAGAATGATGAATTATTCTGGCTGTTCGGCCTTTTAAATGGCATACAGGCAATCTTGAATGATATAGCTTCCGGGGGAAATAGTGAGGTTCCTATGGATATTGCGGCCAAAGTCGCTCGTGGGGCTGCCTGTCTGGATAATGAAAAATGGTGGGGAGTGCCCGCTGCTATTCAGGCAGCGATATGGGTAACAATCCCTGGTGAGCAGTCTATTAATGCAACTCCCAGGCAAATTTTACAGCAATCATTACAAATTGGAATACAGCAAGGAATGAGTGTTAGCCATGTACTGGCGGCTCAGGTTTACCTGGGGCAAGGGGAAACACAAGAGGTAAAACAGATTATTCGCAGCTATGCCAGTTTAAGCAAGCAAGAGGCTGGTAATCAGCCGTTTGATATTCTGAATGAAATGTCCAGACTACAGATACAAGCCATTTCTGACCGAATGTGGACTGAGGCCGAAGGAAAGCGTACCCCGTTAGGAAAGCTGGGGTCATTCTGGGATGACTCAAGTAAAGCAGTTGAAACGATTGATATTGATGAAATACTTTAATTTAATAACTGTCAGCTTCATATAGAAAATTGGTGCATGGAATGCACCCTACCCTGAATAATAATGGGATGTTGTGTCGCACCGTTTGCCTTATATAGCAAGATAAAACAGAGGTTACAGCTGTGAAAAGTATTATTAATGGGCTTTCCAGGTCTTTACTACTCGTCATATTAAGCTCAGCTAGTTGTATTGTTTTGGCAGAGACAAAAACTCTGTGTGTCTTTGATTTGTTAGGTGCAAATGGTCCCATCTATGCGCAGATGAAGGATTATAAAATCGCAGCAATGAACTGGGGGGCTGACTTGCAACTCAGACCCTATATCAGTGAAGTAAAGGCCGCTGCAGATTTTAAGGCAGGGTACTGTGATGCTGTCAGTTTTACAGGCATCCAAAGTCGTCAATTTAATCGTTTTACCGGTAGCCTGGATGCAATGGGGGCATTGCCTTCCTATGCGCACTTAAAAATCCTTATTTCCACGCTTAGCACTAAGCAAGCCGCACCTTTGATGACTAATAAGCCCTATGAGGTTGTCGGTATTATTCCTATTGGTGCGGCTTATCTGTTTGTTAATGACCGTGCACTGCTCAGTGACCATGCAGATGCAGAGAGGGGGCTTAGTCGTATACGCATCGCGGTGATGGATAATGATCCTGCACAAATTGAATTGGTCAGCTTACTTGGAATCCCCTCCATGAGCTCTTCGATTGCAGCAATGTATACAAAATTTAATGCCGGTAAAGTCGATGTAAGCTATGGGCCAGCGGTTGTTTATGAAGCGATGGAATTATATAAAGGGATGCAGGCTAATGGCGGAGTTATTCGTTTTCCTGTCGCACAGCTGACCTTGCAAATTATCATTCGCAAAGCTGAGTTTGCTGAACAATTTGGTCAAAAATCACGTGAATATGCTTTGCAACAATTTGATAAAGCCGTGTTGCTTGCACAAAGCTATGAAGACAGAATCGCCCCGCAATGGTGGCTTAGTATTCCAGAGGCTGACCAAAAACGCTATCACGATATATACAGGAAAACACGCATCTCATTGCGCAATAAAGGTATTTATAATGGGAGAATGCTTAGCATTATGCGTATGGTACGCTGTAAAAAGAACCCACACCGAGCGGAATGTACTGCAGCAGATAAGGAATAAACAGGAAAATCAGGCGGAGGTAGACCCATGAAAATTATGCGATACCGAAAAATGATACGCTGGCTGGAGTACCTGCTACTGACTGTCTTTTTATTAGTATCGGCTACGACTCTGGCAATTAACAATACTGGAAAAATATTAGTCGGATTTATTGAAGATCATGCAATCCCCTATGTCTTAAAAACCGATGATGTTGCAATGGGCTGTGTTATGGCAGAAGCCCTGACATTATTAATCCCCAGCCTTGCTCAGCTGAATGCATCACCCTATAAACTTGAAGTGATATTTAACTTTCTGTCTGGCAGTTGTGCTGAGTTTAAAGCCAGAGAGGAGGAGCTACGGTATATACGCGCGATGCATATCAAAAATGTTACTGAAGCTCAGGATGCCAGAATTTTACAAAAAAGGTTTCTTAGCCTAGCGGCTCAGAGACAACTTAAGGGCTATCTTAGCCTTGAGCTCGCCTTTCCTGAAATACTGGGCAATCAATGTCCTGACTTTACTCGCTGGAACGATGAATTTTATTGGCTGGTAGGTCTAATGGATGGCTTGCAGGCGGTACTGAACGATCTGGCATCAGAAGGGGGCGCAAAAGTTCCTTTGGACATAAGCCTTAAAGTAGGGAGGGGGGCAAGCTGCCTGAATAATAAGCGCTGGTGGGGCCTGCCTAGTGCTATTCAGGCCGCTATCTGGGTTAGTTTTCCAGGTCACAAACCCGCCGGAAGCGAGCCATTAACCTTGTTAGATCAGGCAATGGTAACAGGTTTGCAGCACGGTATACGTATTGCTCAGGTTATCGCTGCAAAAATTTATATCGGTCTGGGTAATTCGGAGCGGGTTAAAGAGATCATTCGCAGCAATGCGCAGACTAGAAGCAATCTATCGACTAATCCTGATTATTTATTTCTGAATCAGATTGTCAGCATTCAATTACAGGCAATATCCGATTTTATGTGGACGGAAGCAACAGGAAAACGTACTCCCATAGGCGGGCTAGGGACTTTTTGGGATGACCCAAAAAACACGCAAGATACCATTGATATAAGCGATATACTTTGATTTTCCACGTTATCTATGTTCAACTAATTTTTTAAGATTATTTTTTTATTTATAGAAGTAAGGGAGAGTACCTTTGACTTTATCTATTCATAGCATACTAAGGTTCTTTATTGTTACCTTTTTAATAGGCGCATGTTCCGTCGCTCTGGCTGCACCGAACAAAATGTGTGTGTTTGATCTGTTAGGTGCAAATGGCCCTGTTTTTTCTCAGATGAAAGATTATAAAGCGGCAGCAATAGCCTGGGGAGTAGAGCTGGAGCTTAAACCCTATACCAGTGAACGTGTGGCTGCTGAAGATTTTAAAGCAGGTGTTTGTGATGCCGTCAGTTTTACCGGTATTCGTGCGCGGCAGTTTAATGCATTTACCGGGACTCTGGATGCCATTGGGGCAATGCCAAGCTATGCTCATCTAAAATCGGTGGTGACCACTATCAGCGGCAAAAAGGCTGCTAAACTCATGTTTAACGCCCCTTATGAAGTTGTTGGTGTTTTTCCGGCGGGAGCGGGTTACATGTTTGTTAATGACCGTAGCATTGATACCATTGGTGAACTGGCAGGAAAACGTATTGCGATTTTAGATTCAGACCCTGCTCAGGTTGAGATGGTTAATTTTATTGGAGCATCCCCCGTTGGAACGTCTATCGCTAATATGTATAGCAAATTTAATAATGGCTCGGTTGATGTCACTTACGGGCCAGCCATTGTCTATGAAGCGATGGAGCTGTATAAAGGACTTGAGCCCAATGGTGGCGTGATTCGTTTTTCACTGGTTCAGCTAACCATGCAAATATTGATACGCAAGGCTGATTTTCCGGAGGGCTATGGGCAAAAATCCCGGGAGTTTGCCTTGGCGCAGTTTGATTCAGGGGTGGAACTGGTCAAAAAATACGAAGCGACTATTCCAGCTAAAATGTGGGTTACGATACCTGAAGTAGATATAACCGGATACCTTGAGGTATTTAGGCAATCCAGAATCAGACTACGGGATAAAGGTATTTATAACGCTAAAATGCTCAAACTTATGAGGATGTTGCGTTGTAAGAAAGAGCCACATCAGTCTGAGTGTACAGCGGCGGATAAAGAGTAGTCTAAACCATGAGTTTGATTGGCTATGTTAGCAGGCAATAAGATGACTTTGCAGGAAATCATTAGGTTTCGCAGCCACCGTGAATGGTTCTCTACCTTGCCGGTTTTTTTACTCCTTCTCGCCGTTATTATTGCCGGCAATGGTGAGCTAATTCATGCGCGCCTGCTGACTATTGGTGAACTGTTATGGCAAGATTATTTTTCCCTGAGAGCAGATATTCCCACGCCGGATTGTAACCCTGCCCCTGATATCGAGGCTGAACTAACAAAGCTTGAAGCTGATTCTGGAGGCATAAGTGAGTTAGAAGAGCTTTTTGATGCCGAACCCTTTGACCGTCACGCCGCACTTATCTCATTACAAAACGCTCGCCTGCTGTGTCAGAAAAAACATGTTTTAGCACAACAAAGCCAAGCAAGAATTACTCCGCCAGTTATTTTCTTTCGTACCCTGGAAACCAGTGTTGCCGGAATCAGTCTTTTCGCGCTTAAACAACAACGCTTGCTGTTAATACTGACGATTTTTATCTGTGCGCTTACCTGTACAATCAAACAGCATCACATCGCCTTTAAGCCGGTTATTACACGACAGGATCATTATGTCTCCACCACCGCTCAGTTCCTGGGCAATGTTGTTATGCTATTATCCGCCTACCTGTATAGAGACAGTATTTATCAATCTGCAACCGCCGTTGATCACCCGGAAATATATCTGTTGCTAATTGTCGGCTTTGCCTGTTTAAGTGCTGTCAGCTTTTTGCAATTAATCAAGCCGCGATATTACCATGATTTTCATAAAACAGGTGATAGTCTCTTGCATGCGATGTTATCTATCCCTCTTTATATTTATATGGTTTTTTTTGTTGCTAGCTATTTCTTCCTGATTGAAGGGCACTGGGCAGGGCCGGTCATATTTTTTAGTTTGTTATTTGATCAGGCAGGTTTGTTTCTTAATATTGGCCTGTATATCTGGGTGGGTATGCTACTCAAGCGAACTCAATTGGGAGATCTGGTTTTTAAGGTCTTTGCCCCGTGGCGCATGTCACCCGAGTTGCTGGCTTTTGTTGCGATTATTGTGATGGCGGTTCCGACTGCTTATACGGGCGCTTCAGGGATCATTATCATCGCCATGGGGACTATTGTTTATGAAGAATTACGCCATGTCGGCGCGCGCAGGCAGCTCGCGCTGGCAGCAACGGCTATGACCGGAAGTGCAGGCGTTGTACTGCGGCCCTGCCTGCTGGTGGTTTTGATTGCAGCATTAAATAAAGAAGTGGTCACCGACCAGCTGTTTAGCTGGGGATTGAAAACCTTTATGACCACAGCCTGTGTTTTTTTTATTTTTGCAATGCTGACTAAGCGTGAAAAAATTCATCTGGCACCTGTTAAGGAGGCGTTTAAACCTTTTTTACGGGCACTCGTTCCCCTATTCCCTTATGCCCTCATCGTATTAACTATCTACCTGGGCTATTATTATTTGCTCAATGTAAAAATGGATGAATTTTCTGCCCCGGTGATACTCCCTGTGATTATTCTGGGGCTGATTATTTATGAAAAGCTTTTTGTACGCATGGTGCAGGTTGCATCGCCGGAAAAGGATGCACATAAATTTGAATACACCATAAGAATGGCAACATCGGAATCAACGGTGCATATTGGAGCATTGCTGTTATTGATGGGGCTTTCTTTTGCACTGGGCGGGGTGATTGAGCGTTCGGGGGTATTAAGCAATATTCCTGACAGCTTTACTTCGGTCTGGATAACCCTGTGTTTTTTGGTCGTGGTACTGGTTGCTATCGGTATGATTATGGACCCTTTTGGTGCCGTTGTTCTGGTATCAGGGACTGTCGCACAAATCGCCTATAATAATGGTATAAACCCGGTACATTTCTGGATGATTACTTTAGTCTCTTTTGAGCTGGGTTATCTGACCCCACCCGTTGCACTTAATCATTTATTAACCCGGCAGATGGTCGGTCACGAAGAAACGGCAAAAGCAGCACTGGAAGGCGATAGCTTCTGGTATCGACATGAAAAAATCCTGTTACCGCTTGCGACGATGGGGACAACCTTACTTCT
>WTCN01000018.1 GCA_013138555.1 Methyloprofundus sp.
CTTAGGTGTTGCTTTTAGTCGCAAAAGAAAAGCTGCTTAAATTTTATTGAAGCGGTAACAGGAAAACCACCCTTTAATGGGTGGTTTTCTTTCTAGAAGTACCACTGACATGTAAAATGCTGTAAATTAAGGTTGTTGTTAGATATGAGTATTCACTCAATATTATTATTTGATAACATCGCTTTGTATGTATTCAATCCTCTACAAAAATTGAAGCCTTTCGGCAGTAGACAGTATCATTCTTATCGTTTCTGACTTCCTCTGATTTTATTGACTATTCCTAAATAGTGTCGGGAGTTTTTACACCTTCTCGGCTAGGTCGTTCTTTAAGAAAACCTCTCTTCAATCACCTGTCATACCAATCCCAACAAGTAAATACTCTGAAAGCTATCGTTTCTACATTTTGCTATGAGTTGAATTCAGGTAACTGGAAATTCTGTGAGATACAATCCTTAATTGTGGGTATGTCTCAGCCAAATTAAATGTGTGTAAAAAAAACGGACACTTATCTTTTTTAAAAAAAAGGGAGTCTTTCTTTGCAAGCTGAAACATTGACTTATAACTTATTGTTGATATTTCATGTCTACAGACGTAAATGATGCTAAATTAATAACTAATAGGACTTACGCATTGACGAGCCAGTTATAATATGCAGTTTAAATTCAAAAGTATTCATATATTAAGTGAGAGAATTAACTCGTCCGTCAACCGCAAAATGCACTATGCCAATGTATATAGGATTTCTTCTGAGTGAACCTAAATATCCAAGTTGCTGCCGCCTGGCAAAGTTAATGAATATTTCTCATGATAGTGTTAACCGATTCATACAGCGGGATGATTACACACCCTCTGACTTATTTGAGCAAGCAAGGCCCCAGCTTGATTTGAAAGGAGGCACAGTGAGTGTGGATGATAGCGTCTTAGATGTCACTTCAACAAAAAAATGGGTTTTTCATTAAAACTTCAAGTGGAGCAAGGCTAACGGGAAACTACATGATATGTTCAAAGTATAAGTGGGTTGGAGAAAATGAATTTGGTGGTAAAACTTCAATTGATGGAAAAATGTGGCATGAAATTCAAGTTCAAGGCTAACAAAAAATTCCAGTCGGCCGCTGGCAGCGCAGTCTTTTTTCAGAGGTCATTTTATATCAAAACTCAGTACGTTGTCAGAGTTCATAGTACATCTGCCAGCGGCCACTGAATTTAGCGTTATAAATCAATATAATATCGTTTGAGGTTTTTAATGAAATGGGATTTAAAACAAATTTGTGACGTATTAAATGCGAACATAGAAACTATTGATGCAGAACCACAGAATCAATATATGTTGTGGTTTTCAGATAACTACCTTAAATTTTATCTTTATATTCAACCTGAATCTGAATCGGTTATGTTAGCTGCTGACCCCATTAACCCAGAGGGTATGCCATTAATAGAATATAGTTTTAATTGTAATATTATAAAAATTATTGACAGTCCTTATGATAAAAAAACAAAAGCAATATATTTTTATGAAGATAAAGAGTCTGGTGATGGTGTTAGGTTAGCAATGAATCTTCGCCATGATGGAAACTGGTATATATGGTGTAACACATGGCAAAAACAATAGAGCTGCAAGTAATTTATAATCGGGTAAGGTCGAGTTTCTCTCTCGCCCTCTCCCCACCCCCACCCTGCATGCGGCTCCGCACAGGGCAGTTCATTTGCCGTTTTAGTAACGGAACTTCATAATTGGGGGCAGTGTCAATGCCAGTAAGTTAAGGCTAACCGATTAATATATATGGTTTTTTTGAGTTAAAAATAGAGTTTTTTTGAAGCTATTTTTAACGACTCTAGAAAATTCAAGTACTTAAAAATCTCGTCTTTTTGATTTTTCGGAAAAACAACTACTTTTATGGTTAAAAAGTATTTATAAATCAATATATTACGCTTAACTTACTGGCATTGGAGTCAGTGTCTGAGGTATCCCCACAAAATATACAGCCAAATCAACTAATTACACATAATAAAATAACAAGCTAGAGTATTGTTACCGACTTTCAACGAAAATGACTATAATCCTGTGAAACAAAATTCTTTATTACAAAACAGTAAGTTAAATTGGATCCGTGCTAAATATACCGGTTTTTCTTCAACTAAAAACAATATAACTTATTGATTATTTAATAAGATTCGTGGGGATACCTCAGACACTGACCCCATTGGTTGCATGTCCTTCATGGTGATCGTTATTTTTAGGTTGGAAAGGCATTGATATAAGTGAAAGGGATTTAATCAACTTCTTCAAGAAATTTACAACGCTTCTTGACGATATCGGCGGTTTTATTTGTACCAATGCCTTTGGCAATTATAGCAACAACTCTAGCATCTGATTTATAACCTGAATGTGCTGTGAGTGGGTTGGCAAATGTGCCAAAGCCTAATAAATCAGTCACTTTTGCAATATTAATTTCTACATTAGAAATATTAATGCACAGGCGTGAATCCAGGTACTGCTGACTGAAACCATAAGGAATAGGGTAGCTGGCAATGTCGTTGGGATCATTGAAAGCGATAATGTCGGTTGATCGGTATATGCGCTCCTGGAAATGCTTGCCACTAGGGAGGCAATAATCAGCATATTGTTGCGTGACTTCTGCTTTTTTTCTGCCCAATTGCAAGATAGGTAACTGATTGGCCAGCATAAAAATATAGGTGTTTTTCTGTTTCAGGATTTGTATTGCTGTTTGTGGTTTCTTTATGGCACCACGATAATGATCTGAATCACTACCCAGAAAATTTGCCATACGTTGTAGGCCATCAATCGTAATGCGACTGCCTAAGCTATGAGTGATGAAAGCGTAGTGATTTTTCTGTAAATTATCAGTAAAGCCTGCGGCGTGAAAATCACAAGTGTGTGTCGTATGGCTGGCAAGATCTTGCCAGTTAGCAGCCACCATCCAGCAGTAGGACTGGATAAAGGAAGTTAATATATCTTGACGGTGATCTCCTAAATATAAAAACGAATCAGGTGTGGTTTCATTGCTGAATTTTTTTAATAGATTATTGATGTCTGCGCGACGATGCGAATATTCCCCGCTACTATCATAGGCAATGACTTTTTTTGCTTCCCGGGTGATGCTAGACCAGAGTAATTCATAGAATAATAGTGTTTTGCTATGCTCTTTATCGAAATAATGGTGCACCCGGATAGTGCCGAGATTTTTTGTCGTATCAATCGGGTCCAGTAGGTCTATGGTTTTATAACCAGGTGATGTTTTGCTAAGTCCCATCTCAGTACTTAATTTTTCCAGAAATTCTGCTGCGTAGCCAGGAGTATGGTCACCTATGCCATGAACCATAAGCACTTTTAGCCCATCTTTTAGTAAAGGCTCTATGCCTGAAAAAGTACGGCCTGTTACTTTGCAAATGCGTGTATCATTTTTCTGGTTATTATCCATAATGGCCTCTGCAACGCCATAACCAAAGCTGGAGCAGCCTGTTAGCATGAAAAAGCTACAGCTAATAAGGGTATAGGTTTTGCATATATACATTACTGGTATTCCTTAAGCCAGCCAAGTGATGTCGTTGTGTTTTCCAGTGGAAGGTACTCAGCACCTAACCACCCCTTATAAGACGAATCTTTAATTGTTGAAAATAGCTTATTAAAATCAATAACCCCTGTTCCAGGCTGATGCCTGCCTGGACAGTCAGCAAATTGAATATGACCAATTTTATCGGCATGGCACTGGATAAAGTCAATAGGGTTTTCTTGCATCATTAGCATATGATAAATATCATATTGCATTAACAGTTCAGGGTGATTTATTTCAGCCATAATCGCTAGCATTTGCTCACTACTGTGAATAATAAAATCCGGCATATCGACTGTATTAATTGCCTCAAAAACTGTTTTAATACCTAAAGTCGAGAAAACGTCGATGGCATAACGCAGGTTTTGTTTAAATGTCTGTTGATATAGGGCAAGCCTGGTTTTATCGAAGCAACATCCGGGCAGGATATTAATCACCTCAGGCCTCAGAATTTTTGCATAAGCGGCTGTTTTGGCAACGGCCTCTTTAAACTGTTGTTGTTTTTCAGGGACTGCCGCTAAACCCTCGCCACCTTGTAATAAATCATCAGCATCGACATTAAATAATACCAGTTTTAATTGCTGTTTATTTAATTCCTGGTGGATAAGACTCGCACTTAATTCATAGGGAAACTGAATTTCCACCGCCTTAAACCCCTGTTCTTTTGCTGCTTGAAAGCGTTTGTTTAGCGGAACCTCTGTAAATAATAAACTTAAATTGGCAGTAAAGCGAAGCATGGCATTTTACCTGTGATTGAGCTTGTAGCTTATTGATGAGAGTGGAGGATTTTTTTTACCGCGTGTTATTTTAGTATGTTTGTAGCGTCTAATATACCAGTAATAAAATTCATTTAGATATTTGAGGTCTGGTTTTTATCGTTTCTATGCAGAACAATCGCTGCCATTAAGTTAAGACGACAGGTATAGGATGCGCTTCGTGCCTCAGCACATCCTATGCTAATTTCCTTAACTTGTGAGGAGTTCGATATGATTAAATCTATCTGGATAGATAACTTTAAGTCTTTAGTGGATTTTGATTAAGATAACTGTTGTTTTTCCATATTCCTGATGCTACGTTATTCTAATATATGAGGCGTAGCAGTTGTATACCTATAAACCAGCTTCATAAATAATTTAGAGCGATGGTTTTTCATTTATAATGTCACTATGTGTCATATAAGTAAGCGCAGAAAATAGGTGTGCCGGTTCTGTTTAAAATTTCTTGCTTATATAGGTAGTATGTTGATAAATATATAAAATATGAAAATACTAAATGTTTATTTTAAAAATATTAATTCGCTAGAAGGTGAAAGTCGAATTGATTTTGATAAAGCTCCGATTGCTGATGTAGGTGTATTTGCGATTACCGGGCCTAATGGTTCCGGAAAATCCAGTATTTTAGATGCGATTACTTTGGCTTTGTACGGTGAAACATTTCGTTTTCATAAGCCTGCTGAAAATGTGATGACTAGAAATACCATCGGCTGTTTTGCTCAGGTCGAGTTTTTAGTGAGTGGTGAGAAGTATCGTTCTAGTTGGCAGGCGATTCGCCAGAATAGCTCTCCTGGCGGTGAGGTATTAGCGCCACAAATGCAGTTGATGCATATCAATGGTGAGGAGCAGCTATTAACGAAAGAGGCGCATAAGGTATTACAGCAGAATGCTGAATTAACGGGAATGGACTTTCGGCGTTTTACCCGTTCTATTATGCTAGCTCAAGGGGATTTTGCCGCTTTTTTATATGCTCTGGATACTGAGCGCCTGGAAATTCTAGAACGTATTATCAGTCATGATATTTATACTGATTATAAGCAACAGATTTATACACAGAAACAACAGGCGGAAGAAACATTAGCGCAATTAAAAGTACGTCTGGCTAATATTGCTTTGTTGACGGATGAAGGGCGTGAAGCAGCCGAGTTAGATTTGGCTGATCAGCAGTTATCTTTTGCTGAATTTAAGCAAGAAAAAAATAATTTATTACAGCTGCAGGCCAGTTTTCAGGACTTACAAAAGCTTGAGCAAAAAATTAGCCAGCTAGAACATAAACAAACTAAAGACCAGCAGTCTGTACTTGAAGCTCAGGCTGATTTGCAGACGATTAGTGAATCAGATGAAGCTTTGCAGTTTAAAGGTGATTTGCAAAGTGCTGCACAGAAAACAGTCTCTCTTGAGAAAAATAAGCGGCAACAAGGGGAAGGGCAAAAGGGTTTACAGAAAATTCAGGATAAATTATTAGCTGAACAAGCGGATGAAAGTCTTTTGGCCGAATTGCCCAGACTGGATAATACTGCACGGCAAATAAAGATCACGGATTTAATGGCGAAAAATGATCAGGTTAAAGCAGATATACAAGCCGAAACAGCATTGATAAACGCTTTTGAAGTGCAGTTGCCAGAAAAACAGCAGACTTTAACGCTTGTCGATAGCTGGTTATCTGATCATAAGCGGGATCATACTCTGGTTGAGAATATGCCCGAGTTAGGCCGGTTAAAAAATTTACGTAATCTTAGTGTTGACATTCAGAAGCAACTTAAGACCTATAATAAAGTCCATAAAAGTACTTCGTCAGCGTTTAGTAAAAACCAGGGGCGTTTAATTTCTGTGGAAAAAGAAATTGCGACGGGTAAAAAGTCTTTAAAGGTTTTACAGGAGGAAATGGAGTTTATTGCTGATGGTCACAGTCTGGATGAGGTGGTTGCCTTGCATGAAGAACAAAGAGAGCGTGTCGCTGACTTTGTAGAGTTATTAAATCTGGCAAAGGTGCATAGGAAACTGGTTAAAAAAGGCTTTTCTAAGCGCTATGAGCATTTAAATAAAGCGGAATTAGATAAACAGCTTGATGCTAAAAATAATCAAACCGAGGCAGCACAAAACATTCACCATATCCTGGAAAAAGCAGTTTATCGTGAGCAGTTAACCATTAAATTAACGGATGACAGAGATAAGCTTGAATATGATTCTGCCTGTCCTTTATGTGGCTCTTTAGATCATCCTTATACCAAGAACTTGCCTAAATTAAATGACTCTAAACAGGCTTTATCTGATCAGGCTGCCATTGTTAGGGCTTTGCAGGCTGAGGTTAAAAAGATGACGCTGCAATTAACGGCATATACTAAAAATGATGATAAAAATACCCAGCATGCGGAGGGAATTAACCGTATTCAGGCTGAATGGTTAACACTTGGGACACGACTTAATGTGGCACGGCATGATTTTGATATTACTCGTTATAGTGTCATGCGAGGGATGATAAAGAAAGAAAAGAAAGAGCTCAATGAAATTAATGTCTTAATCCAGCGTTACCGGGCAAAGAAGAAAGAAATTGCCAAGCTGGAGGTATGGATTATTAAAAAGCAGGGTAATCTGGATAAAATTAAGACTAAGCAGAAGGCACTGGATGAGAGTGGGCAAGGGCGGCCTCAGGAGATTGTTAAGTTAGAGGCTGAGTTAACAGAAAATATGCAGGCAGAAAGTACTTTGACTCAGTCGATTAGTGCGCAGTTAACTGAATTAGGTGAAAAATTACCGGGGGCTGGCAGAGAAGATAAGCTGTATGATTTATTAAGTCAGCGTAGACAAGACTTTCAATCTTATACTTTACGCCAGCAGTCCTTACAAGCGGAAACAAAGCAACTGACTGATAAAGTGACTGCCAGTAGTGAACTTTTGCAAGATCATGGTCAGAAGCAGAAGGTGCTTGAGAATTTGATTCGTGAACAAGAGTTATCACGTCTGTATTTTAATAAACTGGACCAACAGCTGCAGTTAGCTGAGCTGGAACAAAAACACACTCAATTTATGGCTGAGTTGGAACAGCTTAACTCTGCATTACAGTCGCAGTTGCAGCAGTCAAGTTATGAGTCCTTGCAGAAAGTTCAGGCTGTTATTGATTTATGTGCGCGTAAAGGTCAGATAGAGGCTTTATTCAGAAAATTGCAACAAAACCTGACTGCTTACCCGCTAGAAATCGAAGCATCGCGTAAACAGCTAGATGCGGAACGGGTGCATGTGCCTGAAGGTGAAACATTGGAAGAGGTGGTGATACAGCTTAGAGATAAAACAGTGAAAATAGAGATTGTCACTCAAGAGATGTTGACTCTCAAGAAAACTTTGGCTGAGCAGCAACAATTACTTCAGGACAATCAACGACTGTTTAAGCAAATTGAGCAGCAACGAGAGTTGGTGCAGCAGGCAGAGTTGGAGCAACAGCAGATAGATAATGAGCCTGAAAATATTTTTAGAAGACGTGTACAAATGACTGTTGCCGATAAGCTGTTAGCATCCGCTAATGGTTTTCTGGATAAGATAAATGGACGATACCATGTTTCCAGTGTCCCTAGCGATATGGGTCTGGCGATAGAAATTACTGATAGCAAACAGAAAAATAGTAAACGTGCCGTTAAATCACTGTCGGGTGGTGAGACTTTTGTGGTCAGCCTGGCGATGGCTTTAGGATTATCAGAAATAGCGAATAATGGTCGAGCCATTGATTCACTTTTTATTGATGAGGGCTTTGGTAGTTTAGATGCGGAAACGCTCTATACCGTCGTCAGTACCCTGGAAGGATTAAAATCGCAAGGGAAAACGGTGGGTATTATTTCTCATGTTGAAGGCATTAAACAACGTATTAAGACACAGATTGAGTTGGTTAAACAGCCTAATGGCATGAGTCGGGTCGTCTTGCAAAAGGAAGTGAGTGATACCGGAGAGCTGGCAGGAAGTGTGGTGTAAGCAGCTGATAATATATAACAAAGGGGCAAGCCAAGGAGTTGCCCCTATAAAAATTGTTAGCCTGAATGCTTTTATCAATCTAAAATAAATATATCTTCATAATTGGTCTCAACCTCTAAATAGTCTTGCCAGGGATGAATGGGATAAACAACCGGTTTTGTGGGCAAGAGAAAAAACACTAGGTCATTGATGCCTACAAGTGTACGGCCGGCTGTATTTAGTAGGCCTAGGCCTAGGCCAGCAGTTAAACCATACAAAAGGTTACTTTTATTTGTTACCATAATCATATTTTTTGGAATTTCAAAAAAGCTCAAGGTAGCATTTGATAAGCCCCAGAGTGCTTTTTGGCCTATCTTTCTGCCATAGGACGCTTTTTGAGGTGCTTTTGTTGGGTATGTTTGCGCCGGGTACGCTTCTGTTGACTGTACTTCTGCCAGACTTAAGGAAGAAAAGCACAAGAAAATGCTGCCCAATAGGGTTAATAATAGTGTTTTATTGAATTTCATCAGATAACCTTGAGATCTTAAATATGAATGAGTTACTGAATTTAAGTATAGCAGAACTTTTTAATAACTAAGGGGGAGGGCAAGAAAATATTGCGCTACTTGTTTTTAGCAATAAGTCGTGTAGTTTTGTGTTGTCATATCGTGTTAGCATATCAAGTATCAATATTTTAATTCTTTCTTCTTTCTTCTGGCTTTTGTCAGTGATAAAGGGAGTATCTGGAACAGTGCGCCGTAAGTTCGTACTCATGCTGTCTGGACTGCCCTAGAGACTAATACAGTTCTGCCTATACTTAAGGTAATTTTTATGTCTGAATACTACGATCCAAAAACCTATCCTAAGCAATGGAATTATTTGCAAATGGGAACTATTGTTGATGATTACATCATAGAAAGGGAGCTGGCACATGGCGGCTTTAGTTCGGTTTACTTAGCTAGGGATAGAGTGACACAAGTGCAAATTGCGCTGAAAGAATATTTACCGCGCAAACTGGCGCATCGAACCTGGAATAATGAAGTTGTTGCCAATGATGAAGAATCAAAGAAATTAATTGCTCATGGGCGTGCCTTGTTTTTAGATGAAGCAAAAATACTGACTAAACTGAAACACCCAAATATAGTTGAAGTGGTTAATTTTTTTCAGGCTAACTCTACTAT